>CALARM010000485.1 GCA_937888925.1 uncultured Synergistia bacterium
ATTTTTTTTAAAAGAAGGAATATTTTTCGGCTTCCATGAATGGTTGTTTAAATATTTAAATACTCCTTCTCTGCCTGATATTTCCTCCACTGCCAGGAAAAGCTCCAGACCTTTCAGGTAATCTTTTTCATTTCTCGGTATAAAAGAGGTATCTTCATAATAATATCTCACCCATTCGGCAAAACCTTCCGATATAAGAGGATCAAATTCACTTTTCCCTGTATATCTGTAATGCCAGGCATGGCTGTATTCATGAGCCAGAATCCCTTTAAAACAAAGATCTATTCTTCCCTGATAGAGGGTATATATAACACTTCCTCCCTGTTCATTTACGCAGAAACTCGTAGCTTCATAACCTGAAGGGCCTCCGTAAAGGGCATGCATTTCTCCTATTTCACTTCTTGATGGAAGGAGTATTATCTCCTGAATTGCAGAAGGTCTCATATTGAGTTTTTGATACAGATTTATTACGATTTCGTCAAAAGCCATATTTACACTTCTGTCTGAGCCGTATTTCACATAGGTAGAAGGTTGATTTTCAGGAAAATTTATAGAAGAAGTATAAAGAGAATCTGACACGGAGGGATCACATACAAGTATTGTTTCTATTAAACCTTTATTTGTTGTGGAGCAAAATATAAGCCCGCTGTAGGGAGGACTGTAGGCCTCTGTAGTTCCTCCTATAGACTTGACCTTCTGATATCTTCTTAATTTCTCTATGGAAGACCCCACGCCGAGACCTCCGGAAGTTCTTATGTCAGGAGTATCTATCCATATATATTTAACATATTCTCCCTTAAATTCTATTGTAAGAGAATTTAAAAGTTTAATATTATCCAGTTTTATCAGATCCGCTCTGGACATACCTGTCTTAAGATAGGCTTTCCCGCTCTGAGAATAGAATATGCCCCCTTTTTTCAGATAATAAGTATTTTTTGATAAACCATATCCTGTCATGGAAGCTATAAATATCAGAAATATAAGTGAATATAAAATTTTTCTACACATAATGTTCTACCGGATTACCGTGGTGAGCATAAATAATATATATTTGCTCTCGTTACGCGTAACGAGAGAAAGACTTTTATTACATGCTTATGCTCAGGTCAGTAATAAAGTCATGACGGGTTAAGGGTGATTATTGAAGAATCTTCACAATTAACAATATATTATTTCTCTTCAGAAATAAAATTACCTTTTCAGAAATTCCTGTGTCTTTCTTATTTTCCATAATACTTATAATTGCTTCTTTTTTTGAAGGATCTTTTCTGCTGCCTTTACAGTGTCTTTTTTATCCTCTATACTCATAACTGCTCCTGTGCTGTTATAACCGTTTTCTTCCAGAGCTTTTTTCGCTTCCTCTTCTGAAACTTCTGTCTCTTTGATGATATATTCAATGTCCTCAGACAGGTCTGAATGTTTTTTTATATCTATAAATGTTTTTTTCTTATCATAATCGTTTTTCTCAAGGGCTTTTATTGCTTCATCAGGAGCAACTTTACAGGAAGAAGTGATATAAATTATTTTTTCTGCTTTTTCCTCTGAAACTCCATACAACTGGCATATCCTGTCCATATTTTCCTTTTTTCTCTCCCTTCTCTGCTCTATTTTTATCCTCATAACTGTATATATTTCATCATAATTATTTTTTTCCAGGGCTTTTCTTACTTCTCCTTCATCTGAAACCTTTGTCCTTCTCATTACGTATTCTATTTCTCTTGAAATATCGCCATGTTTTTTTATGTATACAAAGGCTCTGTCTGTATGATAATTATATTTTTCAAGAACTTTTTTTGCCTCTTCATGAGAAACACCGCAGGAATAAGTAATATAATCTATTTTTTTTGCTTTTTCCCATGTAATGCCATATAAACGGCGGTAATCAGCCAGTTTTTTCTTTCTTTCCCCTGTGTCTATTTTATTCCCTTCTTCATCTGTTTCCATACTTATTTCGTAATCTTTGTATTTTTCTTCGTCATCTATCAGTCTTTTATCAATATAATCAACAATATCGTTCAGACTGTAATAAGATTTATTACTACAGGTTTTCTCTCTGCCCTGAACAGCTTCAATCAGACTCTGCCGGCATAGTTTGGCTTCTTCCTCTCTGCCGAGTTGCTCCAGATGATTTATTTTTATTATTATGAATGGAATATCACCGGCGTTGACAGAAAGTATTTCATCACATGACAGGATGACTTCTTCATATTTACCTGTCCGGGAAAGAAAGCGTATTTTCATATACTGTATCATAAAATCATCAGGTCTGATTGTAAGAAATTTATTACAGCAACAAATAACTTCTTCAGGTATCGTTTTTCTCGAAAAAAAACCTTCCTCATAGAGACTTGCAAGTGCCCATATTTTACATTTCAGTGCACGTTCATCCTCAGAGTCTATTTCCAGAACTCTGTCATACCACTTGATTGCTTCTTCCTTTTTTCCCTGGCTGAAGAGAGCGAGACCTTTTCTGGTCATAACAACTGTGTCTTCAGGGTTTATACTCAATAATTTATCATAATATTCAATGGCATCCGTATAGTCTCCGCTTCTGTGTAAAAACAGGCCTTTTTCAAGCAGAACAGATGTATCGTCACACTGCTCGTCTGTATAAACAGGGTCACCATACTGTACATTTCGCACAATCTTAAGTGCTTCCTGTAAAATATCCTTCATAATAAAATTATCTCCTTTATGTCCTGTTATATTTCAATATTTCTTTTTCCTGTCAGGTTATTTTTTATAGAAAATAGAAAGAGGAAAAAATTTTTCAAATTATCTTTTACAATAGAAAGGATTTTTTTTACTTTTTTATTAAATTTTGCTATATCTTTTTCAGATACTTTATTTTTTTCTTCATTCTTCCTTTTCCTCATTCTCTTCTCTTTCTTTATAGTCATAACTGCTTCTATTTCATCATAATACCTCTCCTCAAGGGCTTTTAACGCTTCATCTTCAGAAACCTTTGTTCTTCTGCGTACATATATTATCCTATCCTCCAGTTCACCTGGCTTCATTATATCTCGCACTACTTTCCTTTCATCATAGCCATTTTCTTCCAGAAGTATTTTTGCTCCATCAGGTGAAAGTCTGCACAGATTACAGATAAGATGTATTTTTTTCCCTTTTTCAGGAGAAACGCTACATTCAACGGAAATACGTTTTATTTTTTCATCCTCTTCCTTCTGAAATTTTCTCCTGTTTTCCTCCATGTATTTATTGCCTATTTCCTTAACGTATTTTTCATATGCTTCGACAAGATGTTTTTTATTTTCTTTTTCTGTATATTTTTTACCATCCCGGCTTTTACAGATGGACTTAAAAAAATCGAGGTTTAAATCTTCCCCTTTATTGGAAAGGGCTTCATTAAAATATATCATGGCTTCTTCATATCTTCCCTTGATAAAAAGGCATCTTCCTTTCAGTATCTGTACTTCAAAATTGTCAGGATTTTTTATCAATAACCTGGTACAGTAAAAAATTGCTTCATCATATCTGTCCAGAGCTGTAAGGATAGCTGCTTTCTGAAACATCACCTCCTCATCATCAGGATCTATATCCAGAACTTTATCATAGCACCTGAGAGATTCTTCAAATTTTTTCTGAACACCCAAGATAAGACCTTTCTTTGTCATTGCAACCATATCGGCAGGGTCAAGTTCCAGAGCTTTATCACAACATTTAACAGCTCCTTCATAATCCCCTTCTTTATATAGAAAAATTGCTCTCTCAACCCACATGTTATTATCATTACTATACTGCAGGTCATAGCCTGACTGAATATCAGAATCTTCCTTTTCAAAAGAGAAAGCCTCTTTTTCTTTTTCTATAAAAACTTCTTTCCCATTATATCCCGGAGATATGAGAATCTCGTCCTTATTTACTATTTTTTCCTTTATCAACTTACCTGCCAGGACATCCTGTAAAGGAAGTTCTCTGTTTATATAAAGCCTTAAATCATTTTTAGAATAAACTACTAAAAGATCTCTTTCTATATTAAATTTTCTTGTATCAAAAACCATAAAAAATAATTTTTCTTTAAAAACAGCAAGGACTGCAAAATAAAAACCGGCGGTAAATTTTATAATATATTCATGTCCCATTTTATTTTTACTGAAGGCCAGTTTATTCGTTGGAGAAATCAGATGAAATAAAAATTCATTTCCATCTATAAAAACTAAATTTAAAGCCCATTCTTTAGCCATTGCGATCCTGATCTTTTTTTCCCCGGGATTAAAGTATATTCTGTAATCCCCTGCAATATGATCTAAAAGAACTCTGTTAATATAAGGGCAGCTATTTTTTTCAAAATCAATAGAATTAGTCATAAACTCTTCTATTACTGCGTTTCTTATATCAGATGTTATCTTCGGCAAATGAATAATTTCCGAAGAAATTTCCTGTATCTCTTCCCGTGAAAATTCTTTCAGTATCTGAGCCGATATTTCAGGAGGCATAGATACTATAATTACGGCAGTCTTCTGTTTATCTGTGAGGTTCAGATTATTGTTGCATGCAGGGGAAACAGTATAGTTTTTTATAAATTCATTTATACAGGCATTTATGTTTTTATTTTGCTTCTCTTTTAAGATATAAAGAGCTTCATTCAATACATCCTTCATGGAAATATAAAATACTCCTTTTATATTGCTTACATAACAAATGATTAAAACATATTATATTTTTATTTTATTAGACTCATATTAAAAATTTGTTAATAAAAATTTAAATCTTTGTTAACATGTTATAGTTTTTATATAATGACCTGTTCTTTTCACTCTAACAACTTATAAAATCAGGTAAAAAGCTTATAATATATAGCTTTTTGAAGTATTTACAAAGGCAGAAGGAATCTAAGAATTTATCTAGAATATATATTGGCTATTTTTAATATTTTATTTATAGACAGGGATATTTTACTCGCGAAATCCAAATTTTATAGACGATGCTCTTTAAAATTTTCCGGTCAGTTATCTGACTATAACTTAAGAATGGAGTTGTGTTGATGAGTACTGCCATATCAGAAGCTACTTATGAAGAAATTTCTCACCTTGATGTAATAGATGAATTGATAAAGAAAAAACCTAAAATAATAAGAGAAGTAGAAGCATTAATAGAAAAATATTCGATGAAGCTGGTTTTTAACGGACTTGTATTTAACCAGGTATGGGAAGATCCGGAAGTGGATAAAAAAGGCTGGAATATAAACAATAATGATATTATAGTAACTATTACTTCAGCAGGATGTAA
>CALARM010000486.1 GCA_937888925.1 uncultured Synergistia bacterium
TTAATTCTATATAAAAAACGAATTTTTCTTCTCCAGAGCCTGCCAGGCAGAAGCTGAATACTTTTCCTCTGTGATAAAAAATAAACCTTCAAATGTAAGATTGAATATATACTTGCTTGTTTAACTGTTATATCTTATAATAAGTGAGTGGTGGATAGTGAGTATAATATGTTCAACTCACTGCTCACTGCTCATAACTCACTTATTATGTCTTACCTTGCGTGACATGTCACGACTAGAATATTTTTGAGGTGAATCGTGGGCAATATCTGTTCTGTATGTGGTTCAGATAACAGTGATACTGCAAAGTTTTGCAATGAATGCGGACAAACCCTTGGAATTAAAGTTAAATCCAAACCTGTAGCATTGAAACAGGGTACCATGCTTAAAGGAAGCCGATATATTACAAAAAGGCTGATTAAAGCAGGAGGTATGGGAGCTGTTTACGAAGCAACAGATAAAAATTCAAATGAGATTTTTGCTATTAAAGAGCTCTGGACCTATGTTTCTACTGCAAAAGAAAGAGAATATCTCGTCAAAAGATTTGAAAGCGAAGCAAAATTACTATCGAAACTTACCCATACCAGTCTTCCCAGGGTTTATGATTATTTTATTGACAATGAACGTTATTATCTTGTAATGGATTTTATAGATGGCTGTGATCTGGACAATCTTATACGCAGCAATGGCAAACCGGGCTTACCACAGGAAGAAGTAGTAAAATGGGGAATTCAAATCTGTGAAGTTTTAGACTATCTGCATAACTCCAATCCTCCTATAATTTACCGGGATCTGAAACCATCCAATATTATGCTGAAAAACTCCAACAGGAAGATAGTTTTAATAGATTTTGGCATAGCCTGTGCTCTCGAAGATAATACTTCAGGTAATCCCAGAACTATGATAGGTACAATGGGTTATATTGCCCCGGAACAATATCTGGGGAAACCTGTACCTGCAAGTGATATATATTCTCTTGGAGGAACTCTTTATAATCTTCTTACAGGAAGTATGCCTGTACCTTTCAGTTATAAACACATGACATCTATCGTCCCGGAAATAGCCACAGGTATAGAAGAAATAGTATGCCGTTCCTTAAACTTGAAAGTTGAAGAAAGATATCAAAGTGCCAGAGAAGTAAAGACTGTTCTGGAAAAGGTTCTGGAAAGTGAAATACTGACTCTGCGTACCATCAAAGAAAAACCGAAATTATCTCGATGGAAAGTATCAGGTGAATTGCCTGAGCTTTCTGATATATTATCTAATATGGAGTCTGCTGGAACTATTATAACAGTGGAACAAACAGGCGAAAAAGATACAAAAGAAATGAAAGATGCCCGTGGAAAACTCAATGATGTAACAGAAATAGATAAACAGGAAGAAGATAGGGATAAAATATATGATGTAACAGAAATAGATAAACAGGAAGAAGATAGAGATAAAAAATATATAGATATACTGGAAGAATTAATAAATACAGATCATGAGTCACTGGTTAAAACCCTTCAATCGAAGGAAAAATATTTAGATGAGAGATTTTTCGAAATATTTGATCACACAATAGAGTATGTAGCCTCAGAGGATGAAAATCTTGCAAAAGAACTTAATAATTTAGATAAAATTATGGCTTCCATGAATCTCCGTAAGAGATTAACAGAAGAGGAAGACATACGTGATGCAGATGAATTATTTGATGAAAATTTCATAGAAACTTCCGTAGAAGATTATGAAAGTCATATCTCTTCTGACAGAGATTTAGCGGAATATAAAGAGGAATTATTCGATGAAGATTTCATTGAAACTTCCTCAGAAGATAATCCCGGGCTTTCTGACATGGGAGAAGAAAATAACATAAACAGAGATGAAGGATTCGCGGTAAGTAAAGAGGAATTATTTGATGAAGATTTCATTGAAGATGATGTAATTCCTGTTTCTCCTGACATAATAGAAGAAAAGGGAAAAAAAGAGAAATTATTCGATGAAGATTTCATTGATTTTTCCGTTGATAAGGAAGAAAAATTTAAAAAAAATCTGTCTGAAAAAGGTGATACCTTTGATGAAGATTTTATTGGCGAACCTGTAATAAACGAAATAAATGAAGAATTTACAGAGGAAAACATTGAAGAAATATTCAGTCCATCAGAATTTATTCACAGGGAGTTATCCGAACAATTCAATAGAGAATTACAGGAAGAAGATTATCTGACAGAAGAAGCAAATGCAGTTTCTAATGACAATATCAATTCCATCCAGGTAAAAGATGATTATAATATACTGAATGAAGAACATATTGAGGAATATAATATAAAAGATCATATGAAAACTGATATGGCCTATGATATGCTGGAAGAAGAAATGATTATATCTGATTCATTGTGGGAAACAGAAGATGAAACTATTGATTTATCATTTGATGATGATGTAATTGAATTGAATGAACATATAATAAAAGCTGTTGAAACAGGGTCAAAGCAGGTAAGTCCGTCTGATAATATTTCAATAAAGATAGAAGGAACCGATTACATACATGATAATGCACAGAAATATTTTGAAGAAGCACAGAACTTAATTAAAGAGGAACTTTTTGAAGAGGCAGTTAGTTTATGTGAAAAAGCTCTGGATTACAATGGTGAATTTCTTGAAGTACATTATACTCTTGGTACTATTTACAAAAAGATTAATCGTTCTGATCTTGCCGTAGAAAGTTACAAAAAATATCTTGCTCTTAAGCAGAAAAAAACTGCAGAAAAAATTTCAAAAAAAAAATAGGGTTTATGTAAAAACTATTCTGAATTGCGTAAAAAAAGGCTATCAATTCAATTGACTTTGTTTTTTTTAAGTGTTATGATTTTCAAGGGGGTAGTTGTCACCCGGAAGGAGAAAATTTATGCAGGGTAGTGGTACCCAGGGCTTTTTAGATTCAGGCTCTGTATTAAAAAGTCAATTTCAAATAATAAAAAATCTGTCTGTCACAGAATTAAGCAGGAATTATCTCGGGAAAGATATAAATACAAATAAAACTGTTCTGGTTAAAGAGTTATTGGATACATTTCAGGATCAGGCAAAAAAAGAACAGGCAACAAAACAATTCAGAATAGAGGCACAGATTCTTATAGGCCTTGTTCACAGGGGTATTCCAACCTTTCGTGATTATTTTGAACACGATAATAAAAGATACATTGTAATGGATTATATAGAAGGTAAAACATTACATGATTATATCAAAGATAGCAGGGATTTTTTCGACGAAAAACAGCTTCTGACATGGGCTCTGGAGTTATGTGACATATTACATTATCTTCATTCAAGAAGACCAAATCCTGTTATCTTCAGAGCTCTTGCTCCCAAAAACATTATCCTTTCACCTGAAGGTAAATTAATTCTTATAAATTTCGCCATATCAAAAGTATTCAGTCCTTCATCTAAAACTATGGCTGTCGCAAAGATGGTAAATCATAATTTTTCACCTCTGGAACAATATTCAGGTGTTACAGATAATAGAACAGACATATATTCTCTAGGTGCAACCCTTTATTATACGATAACAAAAGAATTACCTGTAGATGCAATGAACAGGAGCCTTGAAGATACTCCACTCCAACCATGTATAGAAATTAACAATAAAATCTCCCCTGAACTTGACGCTATAATAACAAAATGCATGGAATTACAGCAGGAACTGAGATATCAGAGCGTGTCCGATATTCAGGCAGAATTGAGAAAACTCTTCGATATGAAATACCGTCTTCAGAGTGCACCTAAAACATCGCGATTATCTCTCAGTTCTATTGGAGGAGCATCTCCATCCCCTCCATCAGGTTCACTCAGACCACCTTTAAATATGCCGGCAGAAAGTCCTGTAAAACCGGGGCTTTCTCAGGGCTCTTTAAAGCCACCGATGCAGGGAGCAGGTATGGCACAGGGCTCTTTAAAGCCACCGATGCAGGGAACAGGTATGGCACAGGGCTCTTTAAAGCCACCGATGCAGGCAGGTCAGACAAAATCAGTTCTTACCCAGGGAACTCCCAGATCGTCTGTTCCTTCAGAAAGACAGGAACAGGTGCCACCCAAATTACCTTCAAGGCCACCTTTAACTATGTCTGCAAAAACGTCCCGTCTTTCAGATGTTATACTGTCACTTCAAAAACCGGCAAAAACTGCTGAAATTACAGAGAGAAATGCCATTTCACCGCCTGCTTCAAGAGTGTCTTATTCCGGAAGGCAGGTACAACCAGAACAACAGGAAAATAAACTATTTAATCAGGAGGCTACAGATTTAGAGGAAGTTCAACATTCAGATACAGATGAACACAGAGATCTACCACCTCCAGTATTTTCCAGAACTTCATCATCGCCGGATAGCCAGCAACGAAAAAGCCTTCTTCAAACAAAATCAGAAGAAAGTAAATCTTCTTCATGGGTTACATCTGAGAAAGGGCGTACTCCTCTGACAAGACGATTAACCTTACCGCCGGCACAGGGTAAAGGAGCAGAAACATTGCCGCCTCCTGTGACACAGGGGAAAGGTGTTTTACCGCCCAGAGCAGGTTCATACGACAGATCGAAAAGTATAAGTCAATCTTCTGATGAACAAAAAGATATTCAAACTCATGTTGGTACAGGCAGTAAATTCCCTTTACCTTCATTACCGAGAAGATCTCCTGACACTGCAACGAAAGTTGTAGACTTATCAAATAAGCCTATACCTCCGCCTGGGCTAAAATCACAGGACAGACCGGAATCTGGTAATTATCCTTTACCGGTTTCTCAGGGCGGAAGTTTAAAAAGAATTCAAACAAGAAAGTTTTCTCCAGATTCTATGCCATCTCTTCCGCCAAGAAAAGAAAAGAGTGAAAAAGATCAGGCTTCTACTCCCTCAAGGCCATTTACCGGCAGTGGTGCTTCAGGTTCCCTTCAGGATGGCAGAGAGAAAAAAATACCGGCTATATCTCACAGTGCACAGACTCATAATGAACCAAATAAAATGCCTTATCAGTCCGGCAGAAGGGAAGATAGTGGAGAAGATACAGCCTTTGAGAAGGAAACATCCATATCATCCAGAGAGAAGCCTGTAGATAAAGGAATAATACTGAATAATAGATATAAAGTAATAGAGTTATTGGGTGAAGGACAGACTACCAGAACCTATAAAGCTATGGATATGAAAAACAATTTCCATGTAGCATTAAAAGAGTTACTTGACAAATTTGACGATCCCGTAAAGAGAAGAGAAGCAATATTACAATTTCA
>CALARM010000487.1 GCA_937888925.1 uncultured Synergistia bacterium
ATGAAAAAACAGACGAAAGAGATATTACAAAGAATCTTTTCCGTAGAAATCTGTCGGAAGAAACAGAAATTTTTATTCCTCATAATGCTCAGACAGACGTATTTTCAAATGACACAGGAACACACCTGATACCGGATCTTTTGAAAAATGTCCTTATAAATATAAAAACTTTAACTGTAGTACGTCCCCTTACAGTGGAAGATATAAAAAAATTTGTCGAAACATCGGTAAATAATAAATTCTCTTTTACTATAAGAGGAACAGGGACATGGCCTTTCGGAGGCTGTGTTCCGTTAAACGGCGACATAATCCTTGATCTGAGCCAGCTCAGAAGAATGGAATTAAATAAAAAAGAGTCCACTCTCTATTTGGAACCGGGAGTAACCTTTGCAGAAGCCAGAAATTACCTGAGAGACGAAGGTTTTGCTTTAATACAGGAAATTACAAATCCCTATTCGGGAACTGTTGCAGGGTGGATAAGTACAGGGGGACAGGGTCTGGGAAGCTATAAATACGGCCATGTAACGGAATCTATAGCGGAAATTCAGATAGTTACACCATCGGGAGACCTGAAAAACATAAAGAAAGATGATAAAGATTTTTCCCTTTATACAGGGACAGAAGGGCAACTGGGTATAATCGCCGGTGTTACGTTAAAAGTTCAGGAAAACAGATATATAACTAAACCCTATGCTTTTACATTTCAGTCCTGTAAAGAATCAGTGGAATTTATTAAAAAAATCAGTGATAATGACCTTTCTCCCACATCCGTAATATATTATGATGAACCTTATATAAAACTCGTCTGTGAAATAGAAAGAGAAAATCTTGTAAAATTACAGCACGACTGTCTTGAAAGAAAAGATGAAAAAAGACTTTCAGAGATATCATCCGATCTGGATGAGTTAAAACTTTTGAAAAATTCTTCCCATGTAATAGTAATGGAGTTTGACACTCTTCCCGATTACCAGAAAGCCCTGAGAACAGGTATGTTTGACAGCAGCAGACCTGTGTTCAAACAGTTGCCTGTAAATCTTGCCCATAAACTATGGAATCATCGTTATGCTCCCGTTCAGATAAAACAAAAAGGACCTTCTCTCATCGTAAGTGAAAATATTATTCCCCTTGCTGCGCTTGAAAAATACAGAGATTTCTGTTCCCGATTCGTAAAGAAAGCGATGGAACTGGATCTCATGACAGAAGCCCATATACTTAAAAACAACATGGTTTTAGTTCAATCCATAGTACTTGCAGATACAGCCCACCTGAGACACTATACCTATCTGGGACTTGTTCCCTTTTTCTCTCAAATTGCCATTAACATGGGAGGGAAAATCTACGGAACAGGCATATGGAATACTCCTTTTATGAAAAACAATGGAGAAGAAAATTTAAAGATTCTCAGGAAAGCAAAGGATGAAGCTGATCCGGCCGGATATATAAACAGAGGCAAATTTTTAAATTATAAAGGAAGAAATTTCATTTATAAAGTATTTTCAAATTATACTCAGAAAATTCTGGCAATTGCATCCCATGTATTTGAAGGAGGGTCGGGAGAAAATATATCATGGCTTTTAGGAACGGTATTCCCCAGGGTAGTCCCTGCAGGTTCGAGGGTAAAACGGGATCCCGTAAGAGACATTACCTGTGTCTGTGCAGAATGTGACAGCTGTGAAAGGGTATGCCCTACAGGTGATATTTTCGGTTCCTACGGCCCTGCCACTCCCATAATAAGAAGAAGAACTGCAAACAGACTGTCTCAGGGTAAAAAGATAACACAGGAAGAAGCCCTGGGGTTTCTGGTATGCACCAGATGCGGAAACTGTAACCGTGTATGTCCTGCTTCAGTTCCTCTTACAGATCTTTATGACCTGGTGGAAAAAGATAAAGAATTCAATAAAATACTTCTTCTTACGGAAGAAGAAAAAGAAGATTTCATAGGAAGAGCATGGCAGATAATGAAAGAGAGCCCTCTTTACGGCAGACATACCCAGTCTGTCCATAAAGATGAAAAATCCCATCTCCAGCATGGAATTAATATTACCTATCCCAGGGATTTTGAATATGCAAGTCTCTATATAGATCGTGTAACATGTATCCATTGCGGCATGTGTTCCAATGAAAATGCCTGCACATACGGAGCAAGAACAGGAGTGGCAAGAGAAATACCGGAACTTTCGGAAAACAAATGTGCTCTCTGCAATGCATGCGTCAACTACTGCCCTATGAACAGAACAGCCCAGAAAGAAAGGATTCTACTTGACAGATATATATATAATGCTACAGATCTGGCTGAAAAACGTTACTGGATAAGACAGAAAGAAAGAATTCATGACACAACAATCGTAAAACGTTCGGAAATACTTAAAGAAGTGGCAGATATATATGTTACGGACGATATTGTTATGGAAATAGACAGAGAGTCTTCTACGGGAAAAATTCCTGTTTCAGGCATGGGACAGGGAGACAGACATATGGGTATAGGCTTTGATGCGGAAAGATTTTCTCATTTTCATATAGTAGGGCCTGCCCAGAATCGCCTCCATGAAGGAGACCCTGATGAAGAGCTATCGGTAACACTTGGGAAACGTGATCCATTCTGTGTTTTTGATGAAAAAGGACATATAATAAACAGAAAACATCCGCAGTTGCTTACAGGAACACCTGTTATTTACAATGTAATGCCGCTGGAAAGTAACGGCAAAGTGGAACTTGCCCTCATAAATGTGGCAGAAAAACAGAAAAGCCTTGTTATTATGGATTTCCAGACTCTTCTTGAACATTATCCCTCTTTTCTTAAAGAAGGAAATTATGAAAAACTGCCTTCTGTCATTGTTCCCAGGGTAAATTACGATATAGCTCAGAGGCTCATAACAGGCCAGACGGTAGGAAGGGAATTTCTGCAGAATCTCTGGACATGCCCCATGTTCGAACTTCCTTTCCATAAAGGCATGGCGGAAACACTTACCTATGTGAAAGAATGTGCCTGGCAGCAGGGGAAAAATGTGCCTCTTATCAGCGGTTATCTGCCTGTAAGTGAATATGACATAATAGGAGATGAAACACTTGTCTATGATATAGAGAAAAAAATAGATTATCTGCTGGAATTAAATGTAGATGTCATTCATATAGAAGGGCTCAGAAACAGAGATAAATATTTTGTAACGTCAAAAGCAGTAAAAGCGCTTCATCATTATCTTCTATCTACAGGCAAACGTTTTGAAGTATCGATTATCGCATCGGGAGGCATAAGGCTCGCTTCTGATACACAGAAAACCATTCAGAGGGGAGCAGATGTCACTGCTATAGATTTTGCAGCACTTCTTTCCCTTGACCCTTCTGCATATCAGGCTATTATTCAACAAAAAACGTCTACTGAAAAATTGCTCGGTCTTGAAACGGAATGGGCGGTAAAAAGACTGCAAAATCAGGCGGAATCGAGAAAAGTGCAGATCATTGAAGTACTGGGAGCATCAGGTTTTAAAGATATAAAGAAAACCGTCGGAGAAGAAGGAAGACTTATCGATTTTAATATTTTAGAGGAAAGAATAGAGAAAGATATATTTGAAGATCCTTCTATTATAGATATATACAAAAAAATCAATGAAGAACTTATTAACTATGAAAATTCTCTGGATATAAACAGAGAACATATATGTTATTCGGAATTAAAGAAACTCATAAAACCTGCAGCCCTCCCACATCATTTCTACTGTCTCGGTTCTGACAACCAGTCACTTTATTCCAAAGATTATGTATGGCCGGGGAAATTAATAGAATCCATGGGCCGTATGGCTTCAGGCGATATGTCTATGATTGATCTGAAACATGTTAAGGCCACAGGGAATTTAGGAGACGGTTTCGATGTTATGGGACTCAGATACAGCAGAAATCCGGCAGATCTCCATGATGAAGAACTTGACATGGTCAGAACAGGTGTGTATCCGGGGAAAAATCTTAATCTGAAAGCTCCATGGATGTTCGGAGGTAAATCCGTAGGTTCCGTAGGACTCGACACATGGAGAGCGCAGGTAGTGGCAGCGAGAACCCTGGGCATTCAGGTAGATACAGGTGAAGGAGGTTATGCGACATCCTTTTTCCTGAACAAAAAGGGAGAACCTCTATTTTTCACGGAACAGGAAGTTCAGTCAATAAAGGGATTTTTCCGTGACGGTACATGGTACTGCATAAAAGACATAAGAAAAATCCTTGAAGAGAACAGAGTGGCGGAAAAACACAGTCATATATTGACGAGAATAAAAAATGAACCTGATTTGAGCCCTGTCCTCTTTAAAACAATTGTAGATAAAGAAGATGAACCATATGTATCTACAGAACTGAAAACAGGTCTTTTCGGCGTAACAAAAGAAACCATAAAAAAAGCACGCCGTGTAGTTATTGCCTACAGCCAGGGAGCGAAAATGGGTATAGGAGGTCATATACTCTCACAGAAGGTAAACAGGCTGGTAGCCTATCTCCGCGGCATTGAAGGCATTCAGTATATAAAAGAAGAAGAATTTGATAAACTCATAAATATGCTCCATAAATTCGGTAATAAGGAAAAACATCCCCTGAGAGAATATGCCGAAAAATCCTTTCACGAACTGGAAAAATTCAGACTCGCCGGTGAAGTAACCGATGAACTAAAAGAATCTCTGTTACAACTCCAGAATAAAGCTTATAAGCTTCATGAAGATAAATTACTCGATCCTCTGGAATTTCAGCAAATCATAAGACTCTGCACGGATTCTATAGATTATTCCTATACAAGTATTATATCTCCTTTCCCATTCCATAACTGTTATTCCATAGAAGATGTAAAGGCATTTATAGATATAGTGAGGATGATTAATCCTGATGCAGTAATAGCAGTAAAAGTATCTCCTTCAATTGATATAGAATTTATTGCGGCAGGCCTTGCCCGTATAGCAAAAGACAATACGGTGGATATTATAGCGAAAAAAGCTATGATTGAAGGGACGGAAAATCTGTCTGAAAAATCGGCTGAATGGGCAAAAAAATACGGCATGAATATAGAAATATGGCTCGACGGGCCCAGAGGAGGCACGGGAGCAAGCCCCAATATCATCAAAGGACAGATGGGCATGCATATTGAATATGCCATTCCTCTTATTCATAACAGGCTCGTAAGAGACGGCCTCAGGAATTATATTAAATTTTTCGTAAGCGGCGGCATAAGAACATATGAAGATGTCATAAAATCTGTTGCCCTGGGAGCAGACGGAGTCATATGGGGAACTGGCCCTATGGTAGCCATAGGTTGTGACAGAAACAGGAACTGTCATGACGGATGTTCCCGCGGTATTGCCACAAGCAATCTCATAATGCAGAAACTCAGAGATATAGAAGAAAATACGACCCAGATTATAAATGCTTTTACCATGATGCAGATGCAGGTCATACGTTCTCTTGCATCACTGGGAATAAATGATATAAGAGAACTGAGAGGAAGATTTGACCTCATACACTGGATGGGTCTTAAAGAAAGAGTAGATCACCGTATAAGACTCAGGCGTGAAGCATCATTACAGCTTGCAAGACAGAAGGTAAGGGATCTGCCGAAACCACATTTCGAGCAGAGACGGACAGGGGTGTCAAACTGCGGAGTGGCTGCAGTTCACGGAACAGAACCTGTGCCGGCAGAAATACTCCATAAAACCCTTCAATCAATGGAAAACCGCGGTATGGATGGTGTGGGAATAGCCAAGAGTCTCTGTTTCCCGTCAAACCCGGATGAATATGCTTTCACTGTTCTTGTGAAAGACCCGTTACAGATTGAAACAGAGTCTTCTTTCAGAGATACGGGAAATGGCACTTTAAGAAAAAGGGCGAGAGAAGAGACACTTCGTGGCAGGGAAAATCTGGTAAATATAATCAGAAAAATCTTTCTCGAAGACGTTTTTGAACTGTTTCCCGGCTCTTCCGGTCTCATAGGAGAAAGGGATTCTTACAGGAAAAACGAGGCAGGAGAAGAAAGAGATTTCAGAGATTTTGGTTCGGAAAGCACCGAGCCGGGAGATATATACAGATTTTTTGTCCGCGTAAAGAAAAATGCCCTTCAGTCTTATATAGAAAATAATCTCTTTAAAGAGCCTCAGAAATCTTTATGGGAAATACTGTTTCCGGGAATAAACAAAGAAAATTACAGAGATAATAAAAAATTTCTGAGAAAAGCAGAAGACAGTTTTGTTTTTAACAGATCAGTCCTTATATCTTCCATGCTCTATGCCTATGAAATAAAAGAAGAATACAGAGAAAGCTTTATAGAGAGGGAACTGAGAGATGAAAATTTCTGGAGAGAAAAGTATGATATACAGGAAATAACGCCTGAAATAATAGAGAATAATCCTGCCGTACGATGGACTGCAGAGAAAGGATTTTTCGAAAAATATCCCTATACATGGAATAAATACAGATATAAAGAGAGAACAAAGAAAATAGCTACAGTGCTGTCATGCGGGAAGAATTTTGCATGCTGGAAAACTGCAGGAAGAGAGATACCATGGGAAACTCCCCCTGCACCGAATAATATAATACATGTAAGACTTGCCACAGGTTCAGTCGTAGAACAGATGAATGCCCATCCTTTCTCAAAACTTAATACTGCCCTTACTCATAACGGAGAAACTACCAATTATGAAGCACTGAAACAGAGGGTTGAACAGTTCGGCCATACTCCTCTTGCAGGGACAGACACAGATGTGGCTGCTCTGAAATTCCATCTCCTTTCAGATGAATGGTCATACCCTGACTGGGCGCTCTTTGAAAGTTTTTCTCCCACCACAGGCGACGATCTGCTGTTAGTTGAAGAACATGAAAGAGAATCTCTTGAAAGGGTTCAAAGGGTGGAATTTGCCAGTTCTCCTGACGGCCCCTATCAGTATCTATGCCTTCGCCACGATCCTCACAGGCATATTACGGAAAGAGTAGATCTGAAAGACCCTGCGGATCTGCGACCAAATGTAAGTATGATCTGGCATGAAAGAAAAGGCGATAAATTGAGAGCTTTCAGTATTATTGCTTCCGAAGAACAGGCAGGCCACGTAATGCTCGACCTTATGGACAGGACAGGTATTATAGACGGAGCAGAAGCTGATGAAACCTTCGTAAGCCCGGGTATGATAAGCAGGGCAACCTTCGATGAGAAATCTGAAATAACAGGCATGGAATTTATAGACAGATACGGTAAAACGTTAAATCTCACAGATCCTGGAACTCATTACAGTTACAGAAGATCTTATAAAGGTGAAGAAAAATTTCCTGCTATAGAGGAGACTGTTAAACATAATTTCCATCAGATGAAAGATAAGATTCTTGAGAATATTGCTTCATGGACTTTTGAAGAATATGCCTTTACGTTAAATTATATGGTAGAACATTCGAAAGACAATGAAAAATCTGCCATAAAAACATTCACATGGCTTATAGATTATCTGCGGACAATAAATACGGGAGATAAAGCCAGAGGTTCCCTCAGAGATATAACAGTAAATATTTTATATAAACTCTTTGATAATATTTCAGCAGAAGGCTACAGGAAGACAGATATAAAATCCGTATCTGCCATGACGGAGCCGAAATCGGAAGATGACATACTCATAGTAGACGGAACAGGTTTTCTCCCTGAAGGTATAGACAGAGATACAGTGCTTGCACCATTTCTATCCCGTGCCTATGATCTCGGATGGAAAAATTTTATACTATACAGAGTATCCGGCCAGAGGTGTATTTCCACAGCACCTTTTGGCACAGGTGATACAGATGATGTATCAATAGATATTTACGGGAAACCGGGAGAATATGCAGGAGCCTTTATGCAGGGGGGAACAATAAGGGTTCACGGGAATGCACAGAATTTCACAGCTATGGTTATGCATCACGGGAATATTTATATCTACGGGAATGCCGGAAAAGTCTGCGGCTATGCTTCAAAAGGCGGTCATGTATTCATCATGGGAAATATTGTAGACAGAGCCTGGACCAATTCCGTAAATGATCCGAGATGTCAGAACCTTGACGTCAGGATTCTGGGATATGCCACAAAATATGCGGGAGAATCACTTATGGGAGGAGATTTCTTTTTCGGAGGCCTTACCTTTGACGTGGCAGGTAATGTTATTACAACTCCGAGACCATATGAAGGGACAAAACTCCTCGGAGGAGCATCGAAGGGAAGTTTTCTCTTTTTTGACCCATGGAAAAAACTCGAAGCATTTCAGTACAGACATGGTATAAAATCAGAAATTACAGAATCTCTGTGGAATAAATATAAACCCCGTGTCCTTGAGACATTTAAAGAAGCAAATATTTCAATAATCAATAAAAACGGCGGGACCTATATTACGGTAGATAACAAAGAAATACCTGTAATACCGGAGAAATTCACTCTTATACTCCCCAGAGGAGGCCTGAAAGGATATGAATCTCATTAGGATACAATATAATCGCCAGATTTTAACAAAAAGTTAACTTCTAAGAGCCTATCCGAAAAGTAATATTTTTTTCACATCCTTTCCACTGCCAGGTTCTGGAGAAAAATATATACCGTATTAACAGCCAGTTGTAAATTAAACAGAGGCAAGATAGTAAATGTCTGTAAAAATAGATTTCCTTTCAGGAGGATTATAGATTTTTCGGAAGAGCCTGGCAGTGGAAAGGTATGGAGCGACTTTTCGGATAGGCTCTAAATATATACATCAGGTATTGATTAGATAAGAATCCTGATTTTAAGATGAAATATGCCTGTGGTGTCGCTCCTCGGGAAATATATGCTTCCACTGAGGTTTCGGTTATAGAAAAATCAGAATAAAATAATCAGGGCGTATCAGTATATGGTTTTTCTACTGATACGCCCCATTATGTTCCTGTTTTATTTATAATCCGATGTATTTACTCCCCATAGATTGAAGTGACCTGTCTGCATCTTGTTTCCTATACAGATTGAAAGAGCGAGACCTCCGAGGAGACCTCCAACTGTTCCGACAGCACCTCCGATAGTGGCAGCGCCTGCCAGTGCTCCTGCAGCCGTACCTGCCGCTACAGGCCAGTGAGACAAAGAGGCTTTAAGGAAACTGGTTTCTTCGGACGGGTCTTCAGGATATACCACTTTTGCCCCTTCAATTTCGGCAAAATTATCCGGTCCCACTGCTTTTTTACCTGTAAGTTTTGTAAAAAGCGTATGAGCCATAGGGGTTTCAATACCACTCGGGCATTGATCTATAGCTTTCTTTACAAGCTCTGCACAGTAAATTTTACTGTCATCTTCATAATTAAAAGCAGAATCATAGGGTTTATCAAGCTGTGCACGGGCATAATCAAGGGCTACTTTTACATCATTAGCATCTTTATAGGGAGGACGAACGATCTTAATATGTATGGGCCCTTCCAGATATTCTTTTAAATCGGTTCTTATTACTCCTTTACCGCTCGGATCGCCCGTAGTGGCTTCAAGGAACTTACCGTCACCTTCATAAATAGCTGCATGGGTATAGACGGAACCAAGTGTTACAACTTCCATTCTCTGCCAGTTAGGATAGGCATCACTTGTTTCTAAAATTACATCGCCGGGCTGTATGACTGATAGGATTTTATTGCGCTGCTCCTCGCTGATAGGCTTTGTTGTAGTGGGAACCCTTATATCCAGAATACCTACAGCAACAGTTCCTGCCGCTCCTCCCGATTTCATTTC
Source organism: uncultured Synergistia bacterium (assembly GCA_937888925.1). The sequence goes on from CALARM010000487.1 coordinate 9,710, forward strand.
TTTAAGTTTATCCCCCATAAGTAATGCGCTGTCATCAACATGGCTCCCTAAAACAACCTGATCCAACTGTTGATTTGTTTTCTGACTTTCTCTGGAAGAAGGCTGATTTATTAAAATTTTCGAATTATTCAATGATGAATTTATTTGCATCTATATTTCCCCCTTAATATTTCTCTATAGCTTTGACGGCATCAATCTCTAATGTAAAAAAATTATAACATGTTTTAAAACCCGATTCCAGAAAAAATTGTTAACAAATTGTAAATCTTTTGTTTTTTTCTTAAACTTCAAATTATTATTGCCGATAATTATATAAAAATATTTATAGTGTATTTCATAACCTGATAGAGTTTAAGTATAGTGAAAAGATCAGGACACTATTCACTCATTAATTATGAATTGTTATGAAACCAGCTATAATACTTAACACCTCAGGAAGAGAGAGGAAGGGATTGAAATGGATATTTTTTTAATTTTAACCAGTGCCGTAGAACTTGGAGCTTCTGACATACATATTGTTCCGGGCTTTCCTCCAATGATAAGAATTGTCGGAGAAATAATACCACTGGAAAACTTCGGTATTATTACACCGGAGCAGGCAAAAGTTATGATCTACGGCGTACTTTATGAAGAACAGCAGAGAAAATTTGAAGAAATACTGGAACTTGATTGTTCTTATGATATAAAAAATGTATCAAGATTCAGAGTAAATGTCTTTCTTCATAAAGACGGAGTAGGAGCAGCGTTCAGAGTAATAACCTCTAAAATTCCGACACCGGAAGAGCTTATGCTTACAGATACAATTACAGAACTGGCCTTTCAGACAAAAGGGCTTGTACTGCTGAGCGGCCCTACGGGAAGCGGTAAATCCACAACGATTGCTTCTCTGATAGAATATATTAATCAGAGGAAAAAAGTCAGAATCCTGACGATAGAAGATCCTATAGAGTTCGTCTATGAAAGGAAACTTTCTGTAATAACTCAGAGAGAAGTGGGAAATCAGACCTATTCATTTTCAAATGCCTTAAAATCCGCCCTGAGAGAAGACCCTGATGTCATATTTGTAGGTGAGATGCGTGATCTTGAGACGATTTCACTTGCACTCACTGCAGCAGAAACAGGACATCTGGTCTTTTCAACACTTCACACACCTGATGCACCACAGTCAATAGACAGAATTATAGATGTTTTTCCGTCATACCAGCAGCAGCAGATAAGGGTACAACTGGCCGGCACGTTAAGGGCTATAATCTGTCAGCATCTCCTGTCCAGACCGGATGGCACGGGAAGAGTGGCTGCAAGAGAGATATTAATAGTTACTCCCGGCATATCAAATCTTATCCGCGAAAACAAGACCCATCAAATATACAGTGCCATTGAAACAGGAGCAAGACTCGGCATGATTACAATGGACAGACACCTTGCAGAACTGGTAAAACAGGAGCTTGTAACAATGGAAGAAGCCTATACGAGAGCAAATGATCCGGAACAGTTTAAAAAATATGCTATCGGAGATAATATTAAAGCCGGCAGGATGTGGTGGTAAGGAGGATGATTATATATGGATATGGAAGAGGCATTAAGATATTTACATAACATAAAGGGAGATGCTATGCATCTGAAAGCAGGTACGCCGCTTATGATAAGGCAGAACAGAGATTTATTACCATACGATAACAATCCTCTTTCCGCAGAAAAAGTGCAGGAAATGATTTTCTCCATATTATCAGGCAACCAGATAATAAAACTTGAGGAAGAAAGAGAACTTGATTTTTCTCATGAAGTTACAGGCCTTGCAAGATTCAGAGGAAATGTGTTTTTTCAAAAAGGTCTCACAGGAGGCACATTCAGGATTATACCTTTTGAAATACCTACTCTGGATTCTTTATTTATGCCGAAAATCATAAAAGATCTGGCATGGAGAAATCAGGGTTTGATTATTATTACAGGGCCAACAGGGAGCGGGAAATCAACCACACTTGCCGCAATGGTAGAGGAGATAAACTCAACAAAAAGAAAACATATTATAACCATAGAAGATCCCATAGAATTTATTCACAGGGACAAATACTGTGTCATAAATCAGAGAGAGGTCGGCAGTGATACGTTATCTTTCACAGAAGCCTTAAGGCGATCACTCCGTCAGGATCCAGATATTATCCTTGTAGGAGAAATGAGAGACACAGAAACAATGAGTATTGCCATGGCTGCTGCAGAAACAGGACATCTGGTGCTGACCACATTACATACAAACGATGCAAAAAAAAGTATTGAAAGAATCGTAAATTCTTTCCCTGCAGAAGAACAGGAACAGATAAGATTTCAACTTTCTATATCTCTTACCGCAGTAATTTCCCAGAGGCTCGTTAACAGATGCGATCGTCCGGAACGTATGGCAGCCCAGGAAATAATGATTAATTCTCCTACCATCAGCAAACTCCTGGAAGAAGGAACTATAGGAAAAATAGACAAAGTCATAGAAGAATCTTCTGATTATTATAATATGCAAACCTTAAATCAATGTCTTTTTAATCTATGGGAAAGAAAAATCATAGATGAAAAGGAAGCTATTTCCGTCAGTACAAATCCCCGTGACCTCAGTCTGAAAATCAGATCTGAAACTTACGGAGAAAGACATAATACACAGGGAGGGAACGGGAATGAAAGAACATGATATTATGGAGAAACTGAAGAAAAGTCAAATTTTTCATATATTAACAGAAGAATCCCTGAAGACCCTTTCCGGATTTGTTACTGAAGAATTCTATAAAGCAGGTGAACATATTTATAAAGCAGGAGACTACGGTGACTGTATGTATATAGTCACATCGGGAGAAGGCTCTGTTCATAAAGCCATGGGTAAAGGTAAATACAGATCCCTGAGTTATGTAAAACATAACGGCTATGTGGGAGTAATGTCTTTATTCCGTAACAAACCCAGGTTTGCTGACTTTACTGCCATCACGGACATGGAACTTATCAAATTAAAAAAAGAAGATCTGGATAAATTCCTTATAGAAGATAGTAAAGGAGGATTACTGCTTCTGAATCAGGCAATAAATGTAATGACAGAGAAATTGAGAGAAACAGAAAAAGAAATGTTCATCATATCTGAAATAGGTGAAATAGCGTCAACTGCTGACAGTGAAGAAGATATATTCCATAAATCTTTTTCCCTGGCACTCATGAATATGTACGGAAAAATTTCAGGAATTCTGGCTATGTACAATGAATATACGGATGAATTTGAGATAAAAAATCATGAAGGCCTTTCAGTCAGTGCCATAGGAGAGGGATATTTATCTAAAAATGAACCTCTGGCTAAAATTATTATGGAAACCTGTCAGATTTATGAAGGGAAACCCGGTGAGGACAGGCGACTTAAAAGAGGAATCCTGGGGGAAGTTCATTCATTGATTGCCAAACCTGTGTGTTCCGGTGATAAATTCCTCGGTTTCCTTGCCTTTTGCACCTACGACAGAGATTTTACTTCTTCCGAAAAAAATCTTATTTCAACGATAGGAGATCAACTGGGAATTGCACTCGGAAATATTCACATGAGAAAAGAAATTAAAAACATGAAAAGACTCTATGGAGGCAGACTCAGGGTATGTGATATGTGTAAGAAAGAATATAAAAAGTGATTGGTGAAGGGTGAAGAGTGAAGGGTGAGTAAGGGCGTTTAATAAAACGCCCCGGATACGCATCACTCATCACGCATCACCCGTTGCGATTCTCATATAAAATTATCTGCTGCACTAATCGGAGTCTGACCATTCTGTTATAACTAAATCCTTTTTACCTGACAGAACAGGCGCTGTTGCTGTTGCGCCATAAGACTCCAATATATCCCTTTCTTCTTCACTTACCTTTGAATCTATATGAAGATCAGACATATTTACGGAATTTACATAGAGCCCGGAATAATATAAAATCCTTCATAAAGACCTCCCAAATACCAGGTACCGCTCCAGATAGATAAATGACTATCTTATCTGTTGCGGTAATAAGAATACCTTTTACGTCAATTCATGTCAAGAAAAATATTCGAGAAATTTTTCACGATAATATTGACATGCCGATAAAAAGGTAATATAATGAAATCGTGAAAAATTTCTCGATAAAAAATTCACGATATATTCACGAAAGGAGAAATTTCTGTGGAAGAAAATATTAAAGAAGTATCTCTGCCGACAATGAAAAGACTCCCCTATTATTATCAATATCTGAAAAGACTTCAGGCAGGAGGAAGAGAAGTTGTATCATGCAGTAACCTTTCAGAAGGACTGAATGTTGATGCCACACAGGTCAGAAAGGATCTGTCCGTTACAGGCGTAAAAGGAAGTCCCAAGATAGGATATCCTGTATCATCAACCATTACTGCCATAGAAAAATTTATGAACTGGGATAATATGACCGATGCTTTTCTTGTCGGCGCCGGTAATATGGGGAGAGCAATTCTTTCCTACGAAGGGTTTAAACAGTACGGATTAAAGATTGTAGCAGCTTTTGACATAGATGAAAAAAAGACAGATCACGAAATTAACGGAATAAAAGTATTACCTCTGGAGAAACTCAAGTCCCTTGCACAGAGAATGCATATACATCTGGGTGTAATTACAGTGCCGGCAGAGCAGGCACAGTCTGTAGCAGACCTTATGGTATCGGGAGGTATAAAGGCCATATGGAACTTTGCCCCCATCAATCTGGATCTGCCGGAATCCATTATAGTGCAGAATGAAAATCTTGCCTGCGGTCTGGGCATACTCACGCGAGAAGTTAACAGGATTCAGGGATCGTAACGCGTGACGCGTAACGCGTTACGGGAATAAGACCTTTGATTATCTGCTTATGGCCGGGTCAATAGAAGAGACAATCCCCTCTCTAAAAAATCCAATGAACTGTGTAAAAAATGGTAGAAAAAATAAAATATCCCTCTAAAAAATTTAAAGGACGGTGTGAAAAATGGTAGAAGCAATAAAATCTCCTTCAAGAAAATTCGAAAATCTCTGTAAAATACTGGACAGTTATTCAAGGGATTCTGCCAGACTCATCCCCATACTTCAGGCAGTTCAGGAAGAATATCGTTATCTTCCTGAAGAGGTAATGACTTATATAGCAACATCTCTTGATATTCCGCCTTCAAGGGTTTACGGTGTAGCCACATTTTATTCCCATTTTGCTCTGGAACCGAAAGGCAAATATGTAATAAAACTGTGTGACGGCACTGCATGTCATGTAAAAAAATCCACATCCATACTTGAAGCACTTTATAAAAAACTGGGAGTAGATGAGAAACACAGAACGACACCTGATATGCTGTTTACTGTAGAGACTGTATCCTGTCTGGGAGCGTGCGGACTTGCTCCCGTAGTGGTCATAAATGATGATGTGTACGGCCAGATGACTCCTGAAAAAACAATTTCAATTATAGAAGAAATAATTAAAAATTCGTAATTATTATGAGGAGTGTAACGGGTCAGCGTTACGCGTTACCTGTCACGATATTTATAAAGGAGTGTAAAAAATGAATACACTTTTGGAAACAATAGAAAAAGATTACAGAAAAAAATCGGAAAACATACGGAAAAGGGTTATTGTATGTGCCGGTACAGGCTGTGTGGCAAACGGAGCCCTTAAAGTCTATCAGGCTTTTATAGATAATCTCAAAAAAGAAAATCTTGATGTAATAACAGAACTTAAAGAAGAAACTGACGAAAAATCCATTCTCGTATCACACAGCGGATGTCAGGGGTTCTGTCAGATGGGTCCTCTGGTCACAATAGAACCGGAAGGTCTCTTTTACACCAGGGTAAAACCGGAACATGTACCGGACATAATAAACCATACACTGAAAAATGGCGAGGTCATAGAAAGTCTCCTCTATGAAGATCCTTCTACGGGAAAACACTGCAACAGGACTTCCGATATTCCTTTTTACAAAAGGCAGAACAGATTTGTCCTGAAGATGTGCGGACTCATTGATCCGGAAGATATAAAGGAATATATTGCAAACGGAGGTTATGAAGGAGCAAAAAAGGCATGGACTGAGATGTCTCCTGAAGCAATCTGTGAAGAAATACTTTACTCCGGACTGAGAGGCCGGGGAGGCGGAGGATTTCCTACAGGAAAAAAATGGAACCTCACAAGAGTGGAAGGAGGAGAAAAAAAATATGTTATCTGTAACGGTGACGAAGGAGATCCGGGAGCTTTTATGGACAGAAGCGTAATGGAAGGCAATCCCCACAGTGTCATAGAAGGTCTTATGATAGGGGCCCGCGCCACAGGTGCCGATGAAGCCTATATTTATGTCAGAGCAGAATATCCTCTCGCAGTAAAAAGATTGAAAAAAGCAGTTTCTCAGGCTGAAGAAATGGGAATTCTCGGAGAAAACATTTTCGGTACAGGTAAAAAACTTACCTGTCATGTAATGGAGGGAGCAGGCGCCTTTGTATGCGGAGAAGAAACTGCTCTTATGGCTTCCATAGAAGGCAAAAGAGGTATGCCTTCACCGAAACCTCCTTTCCCTGCAAAAAGAGGACTCCACGGTAAGCCCACAGTCATAAACAATGTGGAAACCCTTGCAACAGTGCCACTTATAATAAATAAAGGTTCCCGATTTTTCAGATCTCTCGGCACAGAAGGTTCTCCGGGGACAAAAACCTTTGCTCTTACGGGACATGTAGCAAATACAGGTCTCATAGAAGTTCCTTTCGGTACAACCCTGAGGGAAATCGTTTATAACATAGGTGAAGGTGTTACAGATGATGACGGACATATTACAGGTAAAGGTTTTAAAGCAGTACAGATAGGAGGGCCGTCGGGAGGATGTCTTACAGAAGAACATCTCGACCTTCCGATGGATTTTGACTCCCTTCTATCGATAGGCGCAATGGTAGGCTCCGGTGGTCTTGTAGTAATGAACAAAGAAACATGTATGGTAAGTGTGGCAAGGTTTTTCATGCAGTTTACCCAGAATGAATCGTGCGGCAAATGTGTTCTCTGCAGGGAAGGTACAAAACAGATGCTTTCACTCCTTGATGATATAATTGAAGGAAGGGCTACGGGGGAAACGCTGGATCTACTGGAAGAACTTGCCCTGGTAGTCAAAAAAGGCTCTCTCTGCGGCCTTGGGAAAACAGCACCCAACCCGGTTCTTTCTACATTAAAATATTTCCGTGCAGAATATGATGCCCATGTATTTCAAAAACGATGTCCTGCCGGGAGATGTAAGGCTTTATTGAAGGTAGAAATAGATCCCGATAAATGTAAAGGGTGCGGACTCTGTGCGAAAAAATGTCCTGTCAGCGCCATTTCCGGCACAGTAAGAAAACCTTTCACGATAGACAGCAATCTGTGTATAAAATGCGGAGTCTGCGGCCAGGTATGCAAGTTCAAGGCAGTGAAAGGAATTTAAAAGGTGAAGGGTGATGGGTGAAGGGTGATGGGTGAAGGGTGAAGGATGAAGGGTGAAGGGTGAAGAGTGAAGGGTGAAGGGTGAAGGGTGAAGGGTGAAGGGTGAAGGGTGAAGGGTGAAG
>CALARM010000488.1 GCA_937888925.1 uncultured Synergistia bacterium
AATATTTTCTGTCTTCATGACTGATTTTTGCTTCTTCAAAAATAGCCTGAAGCCCCATAACTTCTTCAGGAGAGAATTTTTTATCTGCATAAATCACGAGAGCGCAGGCTTTAAAGAGTAATTTGAATTTTTTTAACTTTTCTTCTCCCACTGGCCGTTCTGAAGAAAATTTTTGAAACATTGACTTCCAGATTTTGAAAATAAAATTTTTCTGTTCATTTCCCATTCATTGTTCATCCTTTCTTTTTAAATGTACCGGAAATTATAATATTTTACCATATAAAAGGATAAATACAAAATTTATATAATACTATAGTACCGAAACAGGTAAAAAAGTATCCAAAAAACTATAAATAGTGAATAGTTAGGTAAAATCCACTCACTACTCACTACTTATAAAATTAAATATGATTTTCATTACAGGTAAATCTACGTTTCATAAAAAAACGTAGTCTACCAGAATACCACAGGAAAGGAGACATTATTTATGCGAAAAGTTCTCGTACCTCTTGCAGATGGGTGTGAAGAAATGGAAGGGGTTATAATAATAGATACTCTCAGAAGAGCAGGATGGGAGGTAGTTGTTGCCGGTTTAAAAGAAGGTACTGTTACGGCTTCACGGGGGGTGAAGATAATCCCTGATATTACACTTTCGGACATAGAATTCAATGATTTTGATATGATAGTTCTTCCGGGAGGTGCAGTAGGTACGGACAAACTTATTGCCAGTGACAGACTTCTTACGGCAATCAGGTTTTTTCACGAAAAAGGAAAAATTCTCGGAGCTATATGTGCGGCTCCTCTTGTACTTCAGGCTGCCGGCATATTGAAAGGAAAAAAAATAACCTGTCATCCTGCTGTTAGCAACAGATTAAAAGAAGGGGAAAGACTGGAAGAAACAGTTGTAATAGATGGAAATATAATTACAAGCCAGGGCCCGGGAACCAGTTTCCAGTTCGCTCTTTCTATTGTCGCTCTTATAGAAGGTGGGGAAAAAGCTGATAATCTCGCATCTTCCATGATTGTACAGAGAAAAAATATATTTATTGTTTGATTTAATAAGGAAATCTGTTTATGGTGGGTTTCATAATAATCTATAAATTTACTTTTTTTCTAATTGTGCCGATAGAATTATTATGGAGTAAGTCACGAATATAAAAAGGAGGGATGGCTTTGAAAAAATACCTGTTTTTGATTTTTTTCCTTTTACTTTATTGTATCTCTCTGGCAGGGGAGATGAAATTTCAGGATTTAACAGGCAAATATCCTGATGAACAGACAGGACCCTATTATTTTCTTTATATTGATGATAAACCATATAAAGAACCTTATATTGCAACTTCACCTGTTAACAGTAAAGAAGTAATATATTATTTCCCTGCAAGAGATTTTCTGAATATACTTAATGTTACGGGAACTTATGATAAAGCAAAAGATGTACTTTTAATTAACAATAAGGAATTTCCGAAGGAAAAAGCTGCTATTGGTAAAGATATTAAAACAGGGGAAAAAATATTATATTTACCTTTTATGGAAGTTTTGAAATTTTTGAAGATAATCGTAAAAATTCAGGAAACCAGTCTTGGCACAACGTATCATGTAAGAACAACTGGCTCGTCAGTATCTTCGCAGACAGTATCTGATACCGGCTCAGGTGACAGTAATACTATCACATGGTATAGCTCTATAAGAGCAGGGCAGACAGCTGCACAGGCCAGTGGCAAGAGATTACTGGTTAAATTCGGAGCAGTCTGGTGAGGGGCCTGTGTACAACTGGATCGTGCAATCCAGTCAGCAGATGCAGAATTTATTGCCGCTGCCAATAAATTCGTGTGTGTTAAAGTTGAACTTGCCGGATGGAATGATCCTGTAGCCACCCAGTACAGTGTTAATTCAATACCTAAAATAGTTATAATGGATCAGTCCAGTGCAGGTATAATAGGTGAAATACCATGGAAGAACTACCAGGGAGATCTGAGTAAACTCAAGCAACAACTTAAGAGTGCTGCTACATGGTGAGAGTTGAGATCCGCTTCAGACTTTCAACTTTCAACTCTCAATCTTAAGAGCCTATCCGAAAAGTAATATTTATTTTCACATCCTTTTCATTGCCAGGTTCTGGAGAAAAATATATACCGTATTAACAGCCAGTTGTAAATTAAATAGACGCAAAATATTAAATGTCTGTAAAAACAGGTTCTCTTTCAGAAGGATTATAGATTTTTCGGAAGAGCCTGGCAGTGAAAAGGTACAGGAGGACTTTTCGGATAGGCTCTAAGTACCGCTCCAAATAAGTTCGTAACCATTTTATCAGCTTCTGCCTGACAGG
>CALARM010000489.1 GCA_937888925.1 uncultured Synergistia bacterium
GTGTGACCTGTACCATATTTCAGGTTATACCGGAAGGTTTATTGAGAATATCTACAAATGTGAAAAAACAGGATGGGACAAGAGCTGTCGGAACATATATACCTTCATCTTCACCGGTATATGAAACTGTCATGAGAGGGGAAACATTTCGTGGCAGGGCAATGGTAGTTGGGAAATGTTATCTTACTGCCTATGAGCCTATAAAGGATATGAGAGGCAATATTATAGGGGCATTGTATGTTGGTATGGATGAAAAATTATGCCAGAAGTCTTTACTGGATAGTATTTCAAAACTGGTTATAGGAAAGACCGGATATGTTTTTATACTGGACGGAAGTGAAGGGAAAAATAAAGGTGATTACATTTTATCTGCCGGAAGAAAAAGAGACGGGGAAAATATATGGAATATGGAAGATTCTTCGGGAAATTTGTTTATTCAGGATATGATAAATAATACAGTAAAGTTAAAAGAAGGGGAGATTTATATCAGTTATTATCCCTGGAAGAATAAAGGTGAGAATACGGCAAGGATGAAGGTTGCAGGCTGTGTATATTTCCCTGAATTGAAGTGGGTTATAGGGTGCAGTGCCTATCAGGAAGAGTTTTTTGACGGGCTGAAACAGATAAAATTAATTGCCGTAACTGTAGCCTTCATTGCCATAGTACTTACTATATTATTCGGACTTTTAATTGTTCGTAATATAACAGGGATAATTAAGAGTTTACAGCAGGAAACAAAAAAGCTTATTGAAGCGACAACTGCAGGTAAACTGGATGTCAGGGGAGAGCCGGAAAAGATTAATTTCGAATTCAGAGCTATTATAGAAGGTATAAACGGCCTTCTTGATGCAGTCATAGGACCGTTGAATGTAGCAGCAGAGTATATAGACAGAATTTCAAAAGGAGATACTCCTCCGAAGATTATCGATTCTTACCGGGGAGATTTTAATGAAATCAAAAATAACCTGAATAACTGTATTGATGCCATAGAAGGACTCGTGACAGAAACAGGTGTTGTAATAAATGCCGCTAAAGAAGGTAATTTAAATGTGAGAGCAGATGCAGATAAGCTTCAGGGTGTCTATCGTAAAATTCTGAGAGGATTTAACGAATCTCTGGATTTAATAATAAATCCCCTCTATGTAGCAGCAGATTATATTGCCAGAATAAGCAGCGGAGATATGCCGGAAAAGATTACCGCTTCTTATAAGGGAGATTTTAATGTAATTAAAAATAATATAAATCAGCTTGTAGAAGTACTGAATGGTATAACTGTTATAGCAGAAAAAATTTCAGATGGTAATCTGGATATAGAAATCAGAGAGAGGTCAGGGCAGGATAAACTTATGCAGTCATTAAAGGGAATGGTTGCCTGTATTATGTCTCTGATAAATGAAGTAGATAAGCTTACACTGGCAGCAGTAGAAGGCAGGCTGGACGCAAGAGGTGATATGTCACGATTTAACGGAGATTTCAGAAAGATTGTAAAAGGTATAAATGATACCCTTGATTCTGTAATAAACCCTCTGAATATGTCTGCAGACTATGTGGAAAGTATAAGTAAAGGTAATATACCGGAGAAGATTACAGATAATTATAACGGAGATTTTAATAAAATTAAGAACAATGTGAATGTTCTTATAGACAATCTGAATAATATTACACATATTGCAGAAGAAATTGCATGTGGTAATCTGGATGTACAGGTTCAGGAACGTTCGGAACGGGATAAGCTTATGAAGGCTCTGAAACGAATGGTTGTCTACCTCCATGATATTGCCTCCATTACAGGTGAAATATCGGCAGGTAATCTTATGGTAGAGGCCACAGCCGCCTCAGAACAGGATAGCCTTATGATTTCACTTCAGCAAATGGTTGTAAAGCTCCGGGATTTTGTCAGCAGATTGACATCTGCATCAGATAATGTGGCGAGAGGGAGCAGTGAGATGAATGACACTTCCGAGCAGTTATCCCAGGGCAATACGGAACAGGCAGCTTCTGCAGAAGAGGTATCTTCTTCTATGGAACAGATGGCGGCAAATATAAAGCAGAATGCCGATAATGCCCAGCAGACTGAAAAGATTGCCATGAAGGCATCGGAAGATGCAAAAGAAGGTGGTAAGTCTGTAATGGAAACTGTAGAAGCTATGAGAAAAATAGCAGGGAAGATCGCTATTATAGAAGAGATAGCAAGGCAGACCAATATGCTGGCACTGAATGCGGCTATTGAAGCGGCAAGAGCAGGGGAACATGGGAAAGGATTTGCTGTTGTTGCAGCAGAAGTAAGAAAGCTTGCGGAAAGAAGTCAGGTGGCAGCTCAGGAAATCAGTGAACTTTCTACAACAAGTGTCGGGATTGCAGAAAAAGCCGGAGAAATGCTTGATAGGATGGTTCCGGATATACAGAAAACTGCAGAACTTGTTCAGGAAATAAGCTGTGCAAGTAATGAACAGAGTACCGGTTCGGAACAGATAAACAGGGCTATTCAGCAACTGGATCTGGTAATACAGCAAAATTCGGGGGTTTCCGAAGAACTGGCCTCTACTGCAGAAGAACTGTCACACCAGGCCACTCAACTTCAGGAAATTATATCCTTTTTTAAAGTGGATTCTCATGGTAAACCATCAGATCAGTCTTATGTTATAAAAAAGTCCAGAAGTGATGGCGGTAATGGTAAAAAGAAGCCTGTAAAACTGCAACCGGCGAGATTACTTGAACTGGATACGATTGACAATGAAGATTCTGAATATGTAAGGTTTAATACTTTTTGATCTTTATATTATGAGAGATCTGAGTATAAGTATGTAATAAACGTTTTCCTCCCGTCACGTGTTACGCGTTACGAGAGCATGTGTGTATTATTGTAAGCGTTCAGCAGTTAGCTATCAGCTATCAGCTAAAACTTACAAAGCCTGACTGTGTAAATCAGTCTGAAAAATATTTAACAATATTTATTATGTAATTCCTGTAAAAGCTGATTACCGTAACAGGTAAAAGGGTATCCGTAAAAAGCTTCTGCCAGGCAGGCTCTGGAGAAGAAAAATTAGTCTTTTATATAGAATTAAAAATTAAATAA
>CALARM010000490.1 GCA_937888925.1 uncultured Synergistia bacterium
CTGAAAATCGCCTGATTAAAGATGGAACAGTGCTTGTAGACAGCCTTACAGGCGAAAAAGTAACCGTTCAGAATGGCAGAATACATGTAAATGTACCTGCCAAAGGGGCAAGAATTTTCTTTCCTGAAGCCTGACAGGGATTAATGGGATTAAAATTGGATTACCGGGATTGATATTTTATTCCGGTAATCTCTGAAACCTGAAAAAGCTATTTTAGATAAAATTTGCAGATATTATCTGCAAATTTTTGTTTTTATATGTCTGAACTCGGATGGAACGGATAAACGTTCCCCCTGGTTTAAAGCAGAATCCGATACATCCGAAAAATCCGTTCCATCCGAGTTCAGACATTCATGGAAACCATGCATACTGTTATGTGACGGTAATTTTAAAATTAAAAGGAATAATGACCATACAGAGAGAATTAGGAATTTGCTTTTTATTTTATAATCAGGAGGTTTTATGTAAATGTTTAAAAAAACTGCTTTTTTTCTTTTAATCTTTTTAATAGTCTTTCTTCTGCCTGTTATGGCAGAAGAAAAGGAGAGCACTATGAGTTTTATTCCTGAATGGTCCAAAACAGTGGTATGGTATCAGATATTTCCGGAGCGTTTCAGAAACGGTGATCCTACAAATGACCCGAAGTTGGAAAATATAGAAGGTTCATGGCCTCATGATCACATATCTTCCTGGCAGGTACATCCGTGGACTTCCGACTGGTATGAGCTTCAGCCATATGAAAAACAGAATAAAGGATTTTATATAATTACAGATAAGACAATTTCGCGTCTGTCCGGGAAAATTGATACTGGAAAATTGAAGTCTATAAAAAATACGAATTTTTCACCTGTTACATTAAAAAACAAACTTTTAGAGAAAGGCTTCAGCGATACAGACATTAAGATAATAATAAATAATGCAGATCATGACAAAACCATATGGTACGATATTCAGCGCCGCAGATACGGAGGAGATCTCCAGGGTATTTTAGACAGGCTCGATTATCTTCAGAGCCTGGGTGTAACAGCCATATACCTTAACCCCATATTCGAATCTCCTTCTCTTCATAAATATGATGCCATAATGTACCATCATGTAGATGCAAATTTCGGCCCTGACCCCGTAAGAGACAGAGAGCTTATTAAGAAAGAAATTCCCGATGATCCGAATACATGGGTTATGACATCTGCCGATAAGCTCTTCCTGAAACTGATAAAAGAAGTCCATAAGAGAAATATGAAGATTATCGTAGACGGTGTGTTCAATCATATTGGCATAAAGAATCCATTCTTTCAGGATGTTGTTAAAAATCAGCAGAATTCAAAATATAAAGACTGGTTTACCGTTACGTCATGGTCAGACCCTTCTAAAGATAAGGAATTTGCCTATAAAGGCTGGTTCGGTGTAAAAGAACTTCCAGAATGGGGAAGAACTGAGAATAATCTTCTCCCCGGCCCTAAAAGTTATATTTTTAATATTACAAAACGATGGATGGACCCTGACGGAGACGGAAATCCTTCCGACGGTATAGACGGATGGCGCCTTGATGTGGCCTTCTGTGTTCCCCATGGTTTCTGGAAAGATTGGAGTAAACATGTAAAATCCATTAATCCTGAAGCCTATATGACAGCAGAAATTATTGATACTGTAGAAGTAAACAAGCCCTATCTGGAAGGCGATGAATTTACTGCCGTAATGAATTATAATTTTGCCTTTACCTCATCAGAGTATTTCTTTGATGAGAAAAACAGGATTTCTACTACGGAATTTGATAAAAAACTTAAAGAGTTAAGAGAAGCCTATGACAGTGAAATAGCTTATGGCATGCAGAATCTCATTGACAGTCATGATACTGCAAGAATGGAAACTATGATTGTGAACAGAGATGTAGTATCCTACAGAAACTGGTCTCAATACTGTGAAAAAGCCAAAGGCAGCAATCCTCTTTATAATACGGGAAAACCTTCTGAAGAAGAGCTGAAATCTCAATATATATTTGCCATTTTTCAGATGACCTATCTGGGAGCACCTATGGTTTATTACGGAGACGAAGTGGGTATGTGGGGAGCAACAGATCCGTGCTGCAGGAAACCCATGATATGGGAAGATCTAAAATATGCCGATGAAGTTTATCTGCCAGATGGCTCCAGAAGATTAAAACCTGACAGGGTGGGAGTAAACTATGAGCTTTTTAATCATTATAAAAAATTGATAGCTATAAGAAATGCCCATAAATCCCTTCAGCTCGGAGATTTTAATACTTTATTTATGGATGATAAGAATGAAGTTTATGGTTTTTCAAGGAAATACGGAGATGAATATATAGTAGTCATACTTAATAACAGCAAAAAAGAGAAAAGGGCTAAAATTACTGTGGAACTGCCCGGTAATTTTACGGATTTACTGAATGACGGAAGCGGCGCCGTTGTAAAAGGAGACAAAATTCTTTCTATATCTGTTAAACCTCAGTGGGGAAGAATTCTGGTGATGGAAAGTAAATAATCCGCTGTTATAACCTGCAAAATCAATCCTTATGCTAAAAGGCATGAGGATTGATTTATTTCTACTATATAATCTCTCATAATAGTTCCCTGCCTTCAGGTAAACCAAAATCAATTTCTTTATGCAGATTTTCAGGTGTTATCTGTGCAAGTAAATCTTCCAGTGTTAAATCCTTTGCTTTTAAGATAATAGTTCCTTCTTTTACCTGAAGTTCTATCATTGAATTCTCTTTTATATGTGATAGTTCAGCTATTTTTTGTGGTATTCTTAAAGCCAGGCTATTTCCCCATTTTTTTATTTGAATATCCATTATAATCACCTTCTTTAAGAATAATTATACAATGTAGATACAAAAAAGACAAAATTTTTATAGCGTAACTTATATCGTTTATATGAAATTTTTTAGATATAATTTTAGTTTAAAGAGTAAATTCAAAAAATCAATGTAACAGTAATTGTCATGGAGGTAAAAAACATGTTATACTTATTACAGAAATAATACTTTATAAGTACCTGCACTGATTAGAAAAAATAAAGTTAAATTAAAGAAAAAGGCAGGTGATAAGTATGTCAGTTACAGAAGAAAGAGTAGATAGATTAGAAGAACTGGTCGCCCAGACGCAGTTGATGTTACAGAGTCTGTCATACGAGGTAAGTAGAACACAAATAAACGTAAATAGCTTAACTCTGGAAATGAAAGACTTCAAAAATGAAATGAAAGACTTCAAGACTCATACACAATCCTCTTTAGACAGATTGACTCAGCAGTTAGAAAAAGACACAAAAGAAATGAAAGAAGAAATAAATAACCAGTGGGAGAAATTAATTAAGAAGCAGGGTACTCTTGTTGAAGATATGGTCATTCCAAATATTGAGTTTATAGGGAAAAAATATTTTAACTGTCTTCAACTTCTGGACATAGCAGTAAGACGGAAAAAAGTAAAACCTTCAAATCCGGCACAGGAAAGAGAATTCGACGTTATTGCCGTATATCCTGATAAAGTGATAGTCAATGAAACAAAATCAAATCCGAAACCGGAACTTGCTGTAGAATTTATTGACTTTATTAAAAGTGGAGAATTCTTTGAATATTTCCCGGAATACGCCGGGAAAGAATTAATCCCTGTATTTGCTTCCTTTCATATTCCTGAGAATGTCTTAAAGAAACTGTCTAAAAATAAGATTTATGCTATGGGTATAAAAGAAGATACTATGGATATTTTAAATCCGAACATATAAAATTTAACTACCGGATCTGCCTGAGGATTATTGAAAGATTTTATGGTAAATAGTTATGGATAAGAAAATAGCTTGTAAAAAATTACCGGATGCCGGTTTTAAGGAGACATTGGAGTGGATACAGGTAGTCAATTGTTAAGGGGGGATTTTTATGAGTATTTATGAATGTTATGTGAAAATACCTGATAGTGGTACTATTATTATACCTCAGGAAATAAAAAGAAAATTAAAAAAAGATTGCCTGATTAAATTAGTAATTTTTCCTCAGGAAGAAGAAAAAAAATATATGGAAGCAGTAACTGAATTAAATGGACTATTATCAGATCTGCCTGAGGAAGATATTAAAAAATTTGATAGAACTTTAAACGATAGAATCAATTTTAAGAGAAATATGGTAGATTTATGAAAACATACACCCTCGATACAAATATTATGAGTTATCTTGACCTTGTCACATTTGCTTGCCCCAATTTTTTTGTAAAAATTATACTG
>CALARM010000491.1 GCA_937888925.1 uncultured Synergistia bacterium
AGCCTCTTCACACCAGAACAGGCCCTGAAGGAAATAAAATATTAAGTTATAACGATATAAGTGAACCGTCAGGGTTTGATCTCTATATAAGAAAAGACAGAATCGTTGCCATCTGTGTCTATACACAGAATATACCGGATAATAACGGAATACATACAGGGTCAGATAAATCACTGGTAATAGAAAAATACGGACAACCCTGTAAAAAAGAAACAATAAGCGGTCATGGCAGTGGCATTACCTATGAAGAAAAAATGGGGAATATATTTTTCCGTTTGAATTCAAATGATAAAATAGAAGAAATTATTATTTATCTTAAAGGACAGTGGTAACCTTAAAAATCTCTGTTGATTTTATCCTGTTTCTGACTTATAATATTTTTAAATTTTAATTGAAATTCAGGGTGAAGAAAGGCATCCTTTGAAATTGCATAAAACGTTTAAGATTTCATAAATAGAAGATTATGGCCAGAAGATGCCCGAATTGTAACGAAATGACCGATTCTCATGATATCTGTGCCAACTGTGGCATTACCCTTCCTTCTGAAGAGGTAGTTAAAAAGAAAAAACCAAAAGCTGAAATTACAGGTATCCTGTCTGTAAGCCCTAAATCTATAGAACTGACAGAGCTCAGAAGAAGTGAAGTCAAAGAAACTTATTTACTTTTAACGAGAACAGATTTTGAAAGTGATAAGTTCTCCGGTACAATAAAAACACCCGATATACCGGGATTTAAAGTAAAGTCTGAAACATTTGAAGGTTTAAGAAACGTCATAAATGTTCAGGTAGAAGCAAAACAGTTAGAAGTAGGCCAGATGTATGAAGGTTTTGTAGAGATAACCTCTACAATCGGAGAAGCCAGAATCCCTGTTCAACTTGGCATATCAGGGGATTCCCCTCAACTGGGACTCGATACAAATCAGTTGCAGATTAATATGAACAAAAAAGAAAAAAGTGCAATCTTCAATATAGTAAATGTAGGATGCGGAACTCTCATAGGTTCTATAAAATCAAAAACTTCCTGGCTTACAATAGACGAATCCTCTTTTTCTCTCGGTAAAGACAGCACAGCAGAAATAGAAGTTTCAATAGATAAAAGAGAAATGGCAAAAATCGAAAGAGGAGGAAGAATAAGTCTTGAAGGAACTGTCAGTTTAGAAACAAATGCGGGAGATGAAGAAATAAAAGTAGTTGTTTATTTAAATCCAAGGAAAACGTGGGAAGATTATAAAGCTTATGTACCTGTAGCTGCTGTAACTCTGGTTATACTGATTATTATAATGATAGGATATCCCATCATTAAAAAAATTATCACACCGAAAGAAATTAGAAAAACAGGTATATGGGGTGAATTACTGGGACCTTCAGGCAGCAAAAAAATGACTGAAATTAAATGGAATCCTTTCAGAGAACCTGAAAAACTGGTTTTTACTGCCATGAAAGCCAACGAGGGACAGTTATGTGAAGTAAAACTTGATACAATGGAATTAAAGACTATTTCTCCTACTTCAAAAAATAGAATATATACTCCTGCCTGTTCCCCTGACGGCTATCTTTTTGCCATTGGTATAGCCCCTCCCGGTTCAGGTACTCCTGATGGCAAGGATAAATGTGTCAATCTTGCCATTGTGAATGAACAGAATACACCGGCTGATATAATAACAGATTATAATCCACAGAGTAATGTTATGAAAATTGCCTGCGATCCGGCGTGGTCTCCCGATGGTTTAAAAATTGTTTTTGTAAAAACAGCATCACCTATTGCATTACATGGTGACGTTATGATTGTAGAATATAATAATGCTGACCCATATTCTGTATCAGACCTGCAGGAGAAAAATATTCACATAATTGGTAAAACTCCTAAATGGTCATCAGATAGTAATAAAATACTTCTGGAAGATCTGAATAAAGAGATATATATTATTGAACCTCAGGGCAGGGATAAAGAAGCTCTTATTACAAAATTGACCAGCAGTAAAGATTTTAATGCATCTTCTCCATCATGGTCAGATGATGATAAGTTAATAGTTTTCACAAGGCCTGTAGAGAAGGAGAGTAAAGATACGAGTGATATTTATATTATGAATGGTGACGGGAAAGATATAAAATCCGTAATAGCCAGACCTGAGTATGAAGATGCAAATCCTGACTTTTCACCTGACGGAAAGTTAATAGCTTTTGATTCTACAAAATACGGTGAAGAAAACGGTGATATTTATATAGTTGGAGTAGACGGGAAAGAGCTGAAGAATATAACGAATACTCAGGAGCAAACTGAACGATGTCCTGTATGGTCACCTGATGGTAAAAAGATAGCCTATCTCGGAAAGAATAATAAAGGATGGCAAATATATGTAGTAAATACAGGCGATAAAAAATTAATCCCCACAGAATTAACAAATGATGACTATGAACACAGTGTACCAATCTGGTGGGTTCCTCAATATTATGATAGATTTCGAAAAAATTCAGGAGAAAAAAAGTAAATCAGCGGTCAGATTTTATAAAATTTAGCTGATAGCTAAAACTGAAGGCTTAACGATATTATGTCAATAATATGCAATAGCTGCAATATCCCTAATAAAGATGAAGCATTATATTGTAATAAATGCGGTGCCAGACTTGTAGAAACAACGCTCACTGAAGGAAAAATTCTGGATAAAAGATATGAAATACTGGAACTAATTAAAACCGGTGGAATGGGTGCCGTTTATAAAGCCAGAGATGACAGACTTACTCAGATATGTGCTGTTAAAGAACTGTTAAGTTCCTCAATAGATGATGAGGAATATGCAGTTAAACGGTTTCATGAAGAAGCAAAAATACTTGCCTCGCTGAGACACAGTAATCTTCCCAGAGTGATAGATCATTTCACTGAACACGGAAAATACTATCTTGTCATGGATTTTATAGACGGACAGGATCTGGAGACAATATTAAATACCTCAAACAGAGGAGGACTTGATGAGGATAAGGTAATAGAATATACAAAACAATTGCTCGATGTGTTTATTTATCTTCATTCGCAAAATCCACCGGTAGTGTATCGTGATCTCAAACCTTCAAATATAATGGTTCAATCTTCTGACGGAAGAATAATTTTAATAGATTTTGGTATAGCCAGAACAGTTCGCCCTGGTTCACTCACAAAAAAAACCGGTATAGGAACAGAAGGATATATAGCACCGGAACAATATACAGGGAAACCTGAACCGGCAAGTGACATTTATTCTCTTGGTGCTACCATACATCATCTTATTACAGGCCAGAAGCCTCTTATCCCTTTCAATTTCAAACCTGTTAAAGAATTAAAACCATGTATATCAGAAGGATTTCATAATATTATTATGAAATCACTGCAAATGAAACCTGAAGCCAGATTTACCGCTCAGGAGATGAAAAAAGCCGTTTATGGATTAAAAAGAACAGAAATATATAAACAGGACATTTCACCTGGTTCATATTCGAATCCTAAAACAGAATCACCACGTAAAGGTTTTTTTTCTTATTTTTCTTTAACCAGAAAAATCAGAGCAACTTCTGATGAAACAATAGTAAATTCCGAAGATAAATCATCTATGATTCTAATCCCTAAAGGCTATTTTTTCATGGGTGATAACAATTCCGAGTCAAATGAATGTCCTGAGCGTAAAATCTTTTTAGATGATTATTATATAGACACATACCCTGTTACAAATATTCAGTATAATATATTTATAAAAAATACATCCTATGAGTCACAGGGAAAATGGTGGAAATACTTTTCAGAAAAGACAGAAAATCATCCTGTAATAAATATAAGCTGGCAGGATGCAAAAGCTTATGCCGACTGGGCAGGTAAAAGACTTCTCAGTGAGGCAGAATGGGAGAAAGCTGCAAGAGGGACAGACAGAAGAAAATATCCATGGGGAAACAAATGGGATAAAAATTTATGTAACAACAGGGATTCAAACAAATTAGCTGAGAAAATGTCAGATATAGTAAACGGGAGAGGAACATTACCTGTCGGTTCTTTTCCGGGCGGCGCAAGTCCATATGGTGTAATGGATATGGCAGGCCAGGTAATTGAATGGTGTTCTGACTGGTATGATCCCCATTATTATCAATATAATATCAAAGAAAATCCTCAGGGACCAAAATCAGGAAGAGAAAAAGTCCTGCGAGGAGGATGCTGGTACAGCAACAATCCTCTCTTCTGCAACTGTACCCATAGAGACTTTTTCCCTCCCTATGATGCACACTGGTTTTATGGTTTCAGATGTGTTAAAGAAGTAAGTTGAGGGTTTAAAGTTGAAGGTTGAGAGTTGAGGGTAAATCTCAGTAAATCTCAACTTCTCAGCTCTCAACTTCTCAACTCTCAACTCTTACCATGTAGAAGCACTTTTAAGTTGCTGTTTGAGCTTACCCAGATCTCCCTGATAGTTCTTCCATGGTATTTCACCTATTACACCGGCATTAGATTGATCCATTATCACTATCTTAGGTATTGAATTA
>CALARM010000492.1 GCA_937888925.1 uncultured Synergistia bacterium
TCTGCCGCTGCCATTATAATAGGCATGAGCCAGTTAAAACATCTTACAGGGGTAAATATTCGAGATCATCATATAGTATTTGTAACACTTTACGAAACAATCAAACATGTTAATGAAATAAAATGGCCTGCATTGATTATGGGTCTCATCAGCATAGGAATAATCTATGTGTTAAAATATATCAATAAGAAAATTCCCGGTTCTCTTATAGCTATAATTCTCGGCATGTTAACAGTGTACTATGGAAACTTATCGGGAAATATCTCTGTCATAGGAAATGTGCCTAAAGGATTTCCTCCTTTCAGGATACCGGAACTGGATTTTAAAATTATTCCGGATTTATTTCTCGTAGCTCTTACTATAGGTGTTATAGGGTTTATGGAATCCATCTCCGTAGCAAAAGCTATCGCTGCAAGGACAAGACATAATATAAACGCAAACAGAGAATTGATTGCTCTGGGACTTTCAAACATAGGAGGGTCATTTTTCAGTGCCTATCCCGTAACAGGAGGTTTTTCGAGAACTGCAGTAAATTATGAAGCAGGAGCCAGAACAGGTGTGGCGTCTATTATTACTGCAACTGCAATTGCTCTGACCGTAGCATTTCTTACGCCATACCTTTATTATATACCCAGAACCTGCCTGGCTGCAGTGATTATGGTTGCAGTTACAGGGCTCATAGATATAAAAGGTGCAATACATACCTTCAGGGTAAAAAGAAAAGACGGTTATATCCTTTTAATTACATTTCTTACAACCCTTTTTATAGGGGTGGAACAGGGAATCTTAACGGGTGTAATCACATCTCTCGCCCTGTTTATATGGAGAACTGCAAGACCTCATGTGGCAGTTCTCGGTAAAATGCCTGACAGTGATGACATATACAGAAATGTAGAAAGATTTCCAGAAGTAATAACATGGACTCATATCGGTATACTTCGTGTCGATGCATCTTTATATTTTGCCAATGCAAAATTCCTGGAGAATAAAATCATTCAATTACTATCGGAGAAAAAGGAAATGAAATATTTTATACTCGACGGAAGCGGTATAAATGATATAGATGCATCTGCGGAAGGAACACTGAGAGATATAGTAAATAACCTGAAACTTCAGAAATGCGAATTTTATATAGCATCATTAAAAGGTCCTGTAAGAGATGTTCTTAAGGCTGCAGACTTTTATGGCTTTCTCGGTGAAGATCATTTCTTCGATACTATTTCACAGGCAGTAAAAAAAGTTAATCGTGAGTAACACAAATAAACATCACATATTATGTAAAAAAAATACATATATGCTCTCGTAACGCGTAACGCGTAACGCGTGACGGGCTTAATCCCTGCGTATCACGCTTTACGCATTACGAAGTTATTATTTATACATTTTTATGAAATTAACTATATACACATTACGTAAAAGAGGTGTATCAATGTTTATTATTTTACTTTACATGCTACTCGGTCTGGCAGCAGGATTTCTCGGAGGTCTCGTAGGTATAGGAGGAGGAGTAATTATTGTTCCTGTCCTGGTTTTTTTATTCGGTCTTTCACAGCACAAAGCCCAGGGAACAACCCTGGCTTTGCTTGTGCCTCCTATCGGTATTCTTGCGGCATGGACCTATTTCAAACAGGGCTACGTAGATTTAAAGATTGCTATATGTATATGTATCGGTTTCTTTTTAGGAGGACTTTTCGGAGCAAAACTGGCTACCAGTTTATCCAACAATGTCCTGGAAAAAGTCTTCGGTATAGCCCTTATATTAATAGGACTGAAAATGCTATTGAAGCATTAGTAGATAAACATGGCGGGAATGGCACAATTCTATAAAAGGATTGAAAGGAGATGATGATAGAATATTTTATAGAAATATACAAATAATACTGATGCCACATTTTATATAGTAAGAAAGGAGTGTCGAATAATGAAGAAAATATCCCTTATATTAATAGGTCTCCTGATTCTATTATATCCTTCGTATGTATCAGGAGAAGAACCCTGTAATAAAACCGAACAGATGATAATAGAAAAACTCAGTCCTTACGGGCTGGAAGAAACTATTCAGAAAATAGTGGATAATGCAAAAGCAGAAAAATGGGTTGTTTCAGATATAAAGGATCTTGCTAAAAGTATAGAAAAAAACGGAGGAGAAAAGCTTTTACCTGTAAAACTGATAGAACTCTGTAATGTAGATTATTCAGGTAAAATGCTCAAAGAGGATGCTTCCCGTTATGCTTCTGTCATGATGCCATGCACCATATCAGTTTACGAAAAAAGTGATGGTAAGGTATATGTGTCTTTTGTGAATACAAAACTTATAGGGCAGATGTTCCCGGGAACAGTAGGGGAAGTAATGGGAGGCCCTGTAGGTGAGGCTCAGAGCAGATTTTTATTTTTTTTGGATGATAAATAAAACCGGTTCATAAATTTCCACAAAAAAATATAAGGAGGTCTAAAATGGTAAAGAAATACAATATATGGCTTGTTCTGTTATGTGCTCTTCTCATAACCA
Source organism: uncultured Synergistia bacterium (assembly GCA_937888925.1). Next base: position 2,510 of record CALARM010000492.1, read on the forward strand.
ATTTCTTTGTAACATGCGCAAGAGGAGCAGATGATAAATCCGGGTGTGTAGAACCTGCTAAAGGACCTGTAACAAATACAGAAATAAAACAGGATATGCAAATTCCAAAACAGGATGTACAGGTAATAGCAAAAGTTGGGAAAGCTGCACCTGATTTTGAAGCATCTGCCTATGTAAAGGGAGAATTTAAAAATATAAAACTCTCTGATTATAAAGGTAAATGGGTTGTCCTCTGTTTCTATCCGGGTGATTTCACATTTGTGTGACCGACCGAATTGTCGGCAGTTGCCGTCAAATACAATGAAATTAAAGCTATGGATGTAGAGATACTGTCAGTAAGTACAGACAGTCGTTTTGTTCATAAAATATGGCAGGAAGAAGAACTGTCTAAAATGGTAGAAGGCGGAGTGCCATTTCCTATGCTCTCAGACGGAGGAGGGAAAATAGGAAAAATATACGGAATATATGATGAAGCAGGCGGAGTAGATATAAGAGGACGTTTTATTATAGATCCCGATGGAGTTATTCAGGCTATGGAAGTTTTAACTCCGAGTGTAGGAAGAAATGTTTCGGAATTAATACGTCAGGTCAAAGCTTTTCAGCATGTCAGAAAAACAGGTGAAGTAATGCCTTCAGGCTGGCAGCCGGGGAAACCGACCCTGACACCGGGAATTGATCTTTCCGGGAAAGTATGGAAAATATGGAAACCTGAAAATGCTTTCTAATATAATGGTGATTATATTGTTTAGGATAAACTTTATTAAAACCATTATTCAATAATATGTTTACACAAAACTTATAATCTCACATTGTTTATTATGAACCGGTTAAAGTCCGGCAAATTAATGATTGCCGGACTTTTTATCATGAATTATAATTCGAATACTCATTTTTTAAAGCATTCCTACCGTCACGCGTTACGCGTCATGAGAGCAAATATGTATTATTTTTACAGTAAAAAGAAAACACAGAGTTTTTCAACCCTTTAACAGACTGTACAGTAATATGGATAGTACGATCAATGTTATAATAACATAAAGTTTATCACGCTGGCTTATAAACGCAAAGAATGAGAATATAACCCTTGCTATGGGAGTTGCAATTAAAACAATCAGACCTAATTGAATAAAACCTCTTCCTCGAAATGAGAAAACACTTCCAAGAATTCCCTTAACATTGCATAACTCATAGGGCACTGGATGAAAGACAGTATAATTTGCCTGAGTAAAGCCATGACGATAGAGATAAATTATGCCTCCGACAAATACTATAGAAGCGGCTATAATCACACCTGCTCTCAGAAGATTACCCATAAAAATTTCTATTTTATGATTTGCAGCTTCTTGTTCTACAGTATTCATGGTAAAATAGCTCCTTTAAATCCGGAATATATCATTTCTATAGCCAATAGAAAAATCACTGTGCCGAAAATAATCCGCAATTTGTGAGGTCTTGCTTTAAAAAGCTGTCTTGCTCCAATAGTTGAACCGGTTAATACTCCGAGCATAACAGGCATAGTTAAACCGGGGTCTATATAACCCTTGCTGAGATATATACCGGCACTTGCTGCAGCAGTGACTCCTATCATAAAGTTGCTTGTAGCGGTAGATACTTTAAATGGCAGTTTCATAGCCTGATCCATAGCCAGTACCTTTATGGCTCCTGATCCTATACCGAGTAAACCTGAAATAATACCGGCAACAAGCATAAATACGAATGCAAGAGGAACGGAACAGACATTATATGATTTAATCCCATGCTCTGTGGGATAAGTGCCGTTCAGCTTCAGAATTGTGGCCAGACGATCAGGTTTATCCGGGGATAGACTTTCATCTCTCGGTCTGCTGGAAACATAAGCAGAATGAATAAGCACTATGCCAAAGATAATGGCAATAACATTGGTTGGCAAACGTAAAGCCAGAAAAGCTCCCAGAAGGGCTCCCATAGTTGTGGCAATTTCTAAAAACATTCCTATACGAATATTGCTAAAGCCTTCCCTGACATAGGCTGCCGCTGCTCCTGAAGAAGTGGCGATTACAGAAACCAGGGATGCTCCTATGGCATATCTGATATCAACCCCGAAAATTACCGTAAGCATGGGGATAATAACCACTCCTCCGCCGAGTCCGGTAAGAGAACCAAGATATCCGGCAAGAATAGAGCCACAACAGATAATTATGGTAAATATTAAAATGCTCATAATATTTCTTCTTTATAATGACAATTTTGAATTTACTTTTAAAGTGACTGTCTCTTATTTTATCATGGCTTTTATCTCTTTTGAGTAATTTTTCTTACCTCTGTAATTTTTTTCTCTCTTTATTTTATTTTTTGAAAAGGAAAATTTTTAAGCTATGTTAAAACACTTTTATAGAATATTTGATTAAATAATAATTAATATAAAATAAGCCCGCAGATCCTGCAGGCTTTTGCTTCTTCTATCTATAATTATATATATATTAACCTTACTTATTGATGGTAAGGGCAGTTTTGATTGGGACAGTTATTCGGGTCAATCGGACAGTTCTGGTGTTGTACGCAGGTATTGGGATCACCTGTGCAGTTCTGATGATTTACGCAGGTATTGGGATCACCTGTGCAGTTCGGATAATAGGGACAGGTGTTAGGATCCCCTGTTCCATTGGGTGTTCCCGTTCCATTTGGCCCATTACCATTTGGCCCGCCAAGATGTAATTGATTGGTTGTCCCTGATGTTACGGTACACTGTCTGTTTCCAAGTTTCTTACCATCTTTCCCCATAGCCTGAACCATATAGGTTCCTCCGCCATTTACATTAAACATATATTGCCCCTGATCGTTTGTTGTTGTAGACTGACTGGAGTTTGAACCGGAACTTGCGCTGATTTGAGTCAATTTTACTACATAACCTGCCCCTGCAGGCTGATTATTGGTTTCATATACGGTACCCTCTATTATGGTAGATTTACTATCCACAGGTACAATAGATGAAGTGCTATTTACAGAACCACTGCCACCACAGCCTGATAAATACAGGAGCATAATAGAGAAGACCATGGAGATAATTAACATTTTTCTCATTATTTTATACATCCTTTCGATTTTTTTATTATATTTTCTCAGAGAAAATATCCAGGCCAGAGCTGATTTTCACCTCCGTTGATAGAAATTTTTCCGGGAGCATTAATGGCATTTTTTTATCTCGTTAAAAGATCAGATAGAACATTCTGAAAAAAGTTATAAAAAACTGTAACAATAAGTTTAAAAGAAAGATTCAAAGAATATTCTTTCAGATGTTACACCGCTTTTCATAAGGGCTTCCTTTGTATCTTTTAACATGGCTTTTGAACCGCACAGATAAGCATCATATCCTTTAAGAGCCATTTTATCTATTATAGCCGTTACTCTTCCTTTCTGCCCTTTCCAGTTTTCGGAAGGTTTCGTAAGTGACAGTACATATTCAAAATCAGGATACTCTTCTGACAGATGTTTGAAATAATCATCATACATAATATCTTCTTCATGTCTTACGCCGAACAGCAATTTTACTTTGCCCTTATTTCTTTTCAGAGCCTCTTTTGCCATAGAGACAAAAGGTGTAATACCTATACCGTTTGCAACCATTATAATATCTTTACTGTCATCGTGAAGTGTAAATTCTCCCATAGGTCCTTCAAGCAAAACCTCCATACCCTCCTTAAACTCAAATACGAGAGGAGACCCCAGTCCGTCGGAAACCTTTTTTATGGCAAGCCTCAATAAAGAACATTCATCAGGTGTGGAACTTATGGAATAAGCTCTGAATACGATAGGGCCGTCCAGAACTTTTATTATCATAAACTGCCCGGGCTTGAAGCTTACCTTCTCAGGTTTTATACATTTAAAGGTAAACTGTCTTATATCAGGTGTAAGATCTTCTACCTTTTCTATGACTGCCCTGTATTCAGGCCTCTTTTTCTTATGAGGACATGGCTCTCCCGTAAAGGATCTGTTCTCTTCGAAAGAGAGTGCCTTTGCAGGGCAGTTTGCTATACAGGCACCGCATCTTATACAATCATCGCTTTTCAACTGACACTTATCATCATAGTCTGTATAGGGAGATAACTGCATCGGACATACCCTTGCACAGAGAGCACATTTCATACATTTCTCTTTATCAATACTCACCTTTTTATCATGAAGTAACGTTCCGAACATTTTATTTTGCCTCCTTTATGGATAAACTCTTTATCTTTTTGTTTATATTATACAATCCCTTTTCAATAGTACCCATAGGACAGAAGGAACACCATGCTCTCGGTGAATAAAAGACACCTAAAACTATTGCTATAATTGTTGTTACGAGACATAATGTGGCAAATACAAGGCCCCATTTATCGAGAGATTCCATCAGAGGCCAGGCACCGAAAGCCGCTTTAGTCCTCAATGTGAACAGTGCCATAAATACAGTCACTACAACAAGTCGAAAATATTTGGATTTATATAAATTCGGGATTTTTCCGTAAAAAGATACAGGTTTTATGAATAATTCAAGGAAAGCACCTCTGGGACAGAGGTTTCCGCACCAGAATCTGCCTCTGAAATATGACAGTACCAACAAAAAGACCATCATTACAGGCATTATAAGTCCAATTTTGTGATACCAGAGTCCGCCCAGTGATATAAGAGGGACTATAATCCAGGAAACCATCTGTATTTTAGTCACATTTGCCTTTTTCATAAAAAACCTCTTCGGAAATTTTTCCGCCTTTTCTGTTGATTTTTTTGCTACAGGTACGAGTGAACAACTCTCTGAAGCAGAACAATTCTCCTTTCTAACACTACATGAACCTCCCTGATATAAAGGACATGTCGAACATCCGGTGTTTATTTCACAGGTTACATTTTTATTTTCTGTGTTATTCATAATCTATTCCTCCTTGTTTTTCTGTTTTTATCTTTTACCTGATTAGATAGAAAAAATAAAAAAAGGATTCTTTATTTTTATATAGTTTTGCACTTTTTGATAGAGAGAGGATTTTTACATTGTAATAACGAAAGATTTCAGATAGGAGAAATGAAAAATAAGGAATTTTTCATGGAAGGCTTATTTGTCTGTTTGTCTATATTTTTTTTAATTTTTATTATTGGCATTTTTGCCCGGTCATCCAGTTCTTCAAGACAGAGGGCAATAAATGCAGCATGGAAAAAATTCGCATCAGATTCAGGCTCTGGTATAACATTTGAGAGAAAGATACCTTTCCCGAAGATTACAGGGAAATACAGAGAGCTCGATTATGTTCTTGAAACTGTTA
>CALARM010000493.1 GCA_937888925.1 uncultured Synergistia bacterium
TAAAATTATATATTTTTATATGTTGTTTTATGGATTCGAGGACTTATTCTTATACCTGCAATTTATTTTTTTTCATCAATAAAACAAAAACTCACTTTATCACTGAAGAAATATTTTCCTTTTTCTCCAGGACGGCCTTCTCTGAGCAGGATATATTTTAAATTCTTTTTATCAGGTTCTACAAGGTCTCTCAAACGACATATATATTTCCGAACATCTGCAGCACTTAAACATACATCATATTCCCATCCCCATACTGCTTTATATATATCTTCAACAGATGCGCCATTTCTATTATTAATAAAAAACAACAAAAGAGAAAGAAGTATTTTTTTCCCGAAAATATTTATTTCACCTTTATTTTTTTCAAAAACAAATTTACCGGGAATATCTATAAAAAATTCAAATTCATCTTTTTTATTTCTCAATTCTTCAATTTCAGAAAAGCCGGCGATAAATTCTCTGTTACGAAGCTTTATAAAAAAACTTTCTTCAACTTTTTTATTTATTTCATTAAACAGACATTCCAGCTCCCTTTTTTCCCTGGGACTCAATTTATTAAAATATTCTTCCCATCTTTTTTTCAGAAGCTCTTTTTCCTGTCTGCTTTTATTTGAAATTTTACTCATTATATAAAAAAGTTTTGTTAATATATAAGAATTACAGGTTTTTTCAGAAATTTTCATGCCTTCTTTTAACATTGCATTTTTTTCTATTTCTTTATATTTCATATGATATATATCAGCAAGAATAAGATTGATTTCAATTCTCTCATCTATGAAATCTTCAGGAATTTTTTTCTTTACTTTCAAAATACTTTTTAAGTCCGGACATAATTCCTTAACCTTCAATCTATTCTTTACAAGTTGTATTTCCGCCATTATTTCCAGTTTTTTATCAGACAATTTTATAGCTGTGTTCAGAACATTGGAATATAAATCAATGGCTGTTAAAAACTCTTTTCTATCTTCCAGGACATAGGCAATGTTATACTCACCGTAAGCAGCACAGATATTATTACCTGCTGCCAGAAAATTCTCACTGCTTTTTTTAAAAAATTCAGCAGCTTTATCTATATTCCCTTTTTCATAAGAAATCCATCCAAACCAGTGATAAGAATATGCCATTACAAACTTATCGTTATTTTCTTTTCCTGAAGAGAGATTTTTTTCAAAACATTCCCAGGCTTCATCATATCTCTGCAGCTTCAAAAGAGCTTTCCCTTTATTCTGAAGCGCCCAGGAAATAAGAACGGAATTACCGATCTGTTTTCCCATTTCAAAACATACGTTAATATGAGTCAGAGCTTTCTCAAAATTCCCATTATTTAAAAGATTTTTCACCTCTCTCATGAGACTGAATACTATGGCTGTTTTATTATTTTCTTTTTTTGTGACAACAGAAAGTAAATGCAATAAATCTTCAGATTTTTTTGATTTCCCTGAAAAATCATAATAAAAAATAAGGCTATTAATTACTTTTACTGTTTTATCCACATTACCTGCTTTACGAAAGATATCAAGGCTCTTTTCACAAAATTCTATAGCCTTTGGAATATCATATATATACATATACAGTCTTGTCATGGAATAATAAAAATCTCCGAGAAAAGTTTCATCTGTAAGCTCAGTCTGTAAATTTTCGAGTATAATACGAGCTTTCTTCCAGTTTCCCTGAATTATTAACACATCTGCTTTCAAAATCTTCATATCATCTGTAAGGGGAATATGTCTTTCCAGTAATTCAAGCTTTCTCAGAATCTCTTCATAATATCCCAGAACAGAGAGATTTTTCATAAATTTCTGAAAAATTTCTCCGGCTTCTACGTATCTTCCGCAGTTAATCCAGTGATAAAAGGCCTCACCGTAGAACTCCTCATGTTTTGCAAAATATTCACCAAGTATATTATGAATAATATTTTTTTTATTTTCAGGAAGATTATGACATATATATTCTTTTAAAAGGGGCTGTACGAAATAACTGCAGTTATGGTCTTTTTCAATAATCATCATGCTTTCCAATGACAGAATAGTCTGTGAAATATTTTTAATACAGCTTATTTCCTGTATAATTTTTACCGGTAAAGGTATACGGCAGAGTGATAACATTTCGAGAATTTTCTTTTCATCATTTCCGGCACTTCCAAGTAATTTTCCCCAAAATTTTTTACCTATGTATTTTTCTATATCTTCTTCTTTTATGATATCTTCAGCTGTGGAAATTCCTGTTATAAGTGAAGCCAATAAATTTCTTAATGTAAGGGGATGACCTTTTGCTCTATCTGATATGACTGTAAAAATGTTTCTATCGGAAATCCCTTTGAAATCATGAAAATCAAAAAACTTCTCAATTAGCAACAGAGAATCTTCACGTTCCAATCCTTTGATTCTGTATCTGAATATATCCATAGTTTCAATCTGTTTCATCAAAAGAGACTCATTTGAAATGACATATACACGGGACGTTCTTATATAGGTTTTGACTGTCTTTATAAAAAGCATGGAAGATTCCTGATTTATATTCTGGAAAGAATCAATAAAAAAAATATAATTTTTCTTATTTAAAAGATTTATAATATATAAAAGTTTTTCTTCACTCCTGAGTGGTATTTCCGTTAAACCTTCTTTAATAGATATTTCTCCATGACTTACAAGCCAATCGTCAATTTCCATTAAAATGTTATCCAGAGTCCAGTCTTCCCGGCATTCCATCCATAGAATTCTATCGTTATATTCTGTATGTTTAATAAGAGTATTGGCCCATTTTAACAGAAGAAAAGTTTTCCCGATACCGGCTATTCCTTCAATATAGAACAGGTTTATTTCATAAAAAGTTTTTTCAAGCTTTTTTAATTCTTTTTCTCTTCCTGCAAATAAATCGGAAGATTTAGGAAGAATATTTACATACATATAATTACCTCATAATGGTAAGTGAGTAGTGAATAGTGAGCAATGTCCTGTTCTTTTCACTATTCACTATAATAAGATCTTGAAGATTGCAAGTCAAGATAGAATAAGAAAATAAATATTTCATGATTTATGACATCATTTACGATATCCATAATCCACCGACTAAAATATTTTTCCCTTCTTATAACAGGTATATGAGATAAAATACATTCACCATTTGGGTGAAATAAAAAAGCGAGTTTACAGGTCAGAAGAAGCGAAAGATAGTCTGTAATGGACTATATAAGGATTGAAACATA
>CALARM010000494.1 GCA_937888925.1 uncultured Synergistia bacterium
GTATATTCACTCATACGTTCTGCCCCTCTGTTATAGATTGCCACCATAATAAGATCTTTAATTTTACCTTCTCTGATAAGTCGTTCTGCTGTTTCATCAACACCCCATTCTGTTCCTCCGAAAGAGGTGTCTCTGTTAAAAATATTCTGTCCGTCCTGTATATAAAGAACGGGATATTTTTTATCTGGCGAATATCCGGGAGGAAGATATACAAGGACATCGCGGTCATTGTTCAATATATTCGAGTGAAAATTTCTATGAATCCTTATATTACCGGTAATCGAAGGACCGTAAAGCGGTTCACCCATCTTACGAACTGCTTTCATATCAGGCCCATCTGAAGTTTTATCTCCTGAACCGATTTGCACAAGATCCTTCTGTTCAAAAATTTTCTCTGCACCAGCAGGTTTTTTTATTGTATCATGTCTTGATATCTGATTGGCGGAAATTTTCATACTCATCTACTCCTCTGAAAAACAGGTTTATTATAAACGTGTAACACGTTACAATCATCATATCATAGACCAGGAAAAAAATTAAGAGCCTTCATGTTAACAGTTTGTAAAAATATTTACTTATCGCTTTTTGCAATCCTGTCATATCTGCTTATATCATCTATATCACTCATAGCAGACAGGATATTCTTCTGTGCTTCCATTCTTTTTTTACGGGACACATAAAAATCTTTTCTATGTCTGGCACATTCAAGTTTCTCTTCTATCTCTTTCAAATTTTCTTCCACTATCTCTTTATCAGATGCTCTTTTAGCCAGTGTCTCTTTCAATTCTTTCTGCTGTTTTTCAAGGTCTTCTATGAGTTCATCAAGGACTTCTTCCGGATCTTCCGTTTTACGTAACATCTGATTGAATTCCGACTTTATCGCCCTGTTCATTTTAAAAAAAAGTCCCATAAAATTAATCCCCTTTCTTTTCCAGATAACCTGCCAGTTCATTGAAATGATGTGTAACAGTATAATAAAGGGCTTCTATGGATGCTTCAAATTCATTTAAATCCAGATTTTCTATCTGGAGTGTGTCTATAATTACAACCTTATCTCCTTCAATCCCATAGGCTCCATGGACCATTTCTTTTGCGTTTATTTCAAGGAGTCTCCTGAAAAATTCCTCTCTCTTTTTTAAAGGTACGGGCATAAGATTGATTCTGAACACAACAAGAGGAGGGACATGAGAAATAACAAGATTATCTATATCGGTATCTTTAAGGCTTACAATCCAGACACCTTCCTGTATTAATTTATATTCTGCCCCCAGTTTTTTTAAGTAAATTTCTATGTCTGCATTTGTTCTCATAAATATTCTCCTTTTTATAATCGTAATGCGTGATGCGTGATGCGTAATGCGTGATGCGTAATGCGTGATGCGTAATGCTTGATGCGTGTTTTCACCGGTACCAGGCGACCACAGTGGGTCGCCCCTACGATTCACCATTCACTATTCACTATTCACTATTCACTATTCACTTTTCACTCCTCACTCCAACAACAACACCAGTACTTCTTCAACAAGCTCCAGCAACCCTTCAGGATCTCTGATTTCTTTTTTAATAACCAGTTGAGTATCAGAGGAAAAACTGGCTTTACCTTCAATCTCTTCGGAAAAATCTCTGAGTTTTCTCTTTGACACATCCGGTTTTTCATAAAAATCATAGGTAATCTGAGAACCTGTTGCCTTTATGCGTTCAATCTTTTTCTCCATAGCCATTATCTTTATTCTGGCCAGATTGACAAGATTGTCAACTACTTTCGGAAGTTTTCCGAATCTGTCTTCCATTTCCGAACATATATCAGAGAGTTCATTATAGGCAGAAACTTTTGACAGTCTCTTATAAAAGGCAAGCTGCTGTTTTTTATGACTTATATAGGCATCAGGGATATAACTGTCTACAGGTATTTCCAGTACAGGAGGAGGAAGGGTTCTTTTCTTTTCACCTTTAAGTTCAGCCACTGCATCTGAAAGGAGCTGACAGTAAAGTTCAAACCCTATCTGAGAGATAAAACCATGCTGTTCCGCTCCCAGTAAATTACCGGCTCCTCTGATTTCCAGATCCTTCATAGCAATCTGATAGCCGCTTCCGAGATCGGTCAGTTCAGATATGGCTTCAAGACGTTTAAAAGCCTGATCTGAAAGGGTTCTGTCCGGGTCATAAAAGAGATAGGCATAGGCCTGTTTTGTGCTTCTTCCCACTCTGCCCC
>CALARM010000495.1 GCA_937888925.1 uncultured Synergistia bacterium
AAGAAAATACAGGAATTATGGTTTGAGCTTAAAGAAGAAATTTTAGGGAAATTAAAAGATATATTACCTCCTGATAAATTAAATTCCATAACATCACTTGTAGATGTAAAATTCCTTGATGAAGCCACTCTGCAGGCCAGACTGAAAGGTTTGCATTTTAATGATAAGGAAATTTTAATGCTTACCGATTATCTGAAGCAGGTTAAAGAGGTTGAATATGAAGACGAAAAAAGTGATGGTTTATTTTCCGATACAGGTAAGAAACTTGCCGGAGCTTTTGATAGTTTTTATGATGGCCTTGATAACATATACAGAGGCGTTCTTGGCAGAGTTTTGAAGATACGATGGCTTGTTGTGCTTATTGGTATGGGGTCTCTTGTTGTCGCAATAAAATTTATAGCTCCGTTCCTTGGTTTTGAATTTATGTCTTCTACAGATAAAGGTATAGTAACAGTTAAAATGGAACTGCCGTCAGATGCCAATGTAGATGAAACAGATAGATTTATAAAAGAGATAGAAAGTAGAATAAACAATAAAAAGGATTTTCCTGAACTGATTTCCATGTTTACCACAGTCGGTGCCGAAACAGGCAGTTTTGTTGGTGGTGGTGAACAGGGGCCTCAATACGCAACGGTTACTCTCGATTTCGGAGAAAAACATACGAGAAAAAGAGACACAAAAGAAATAGGAAAGATTATCGGTGATAAACTGCTGGACATACCATATAAGATTATCATAAGTTATCCAAGCTCCGTAGGCGGCAGTGGTACAGAAGCGCCGGTTCAGGTGGAAATTACAGGCAGTAAATTTCAGATGGATGCCATTATTGAACTTTCGGAAAAAGTGAAACATATTGTAGAAACAACAGAAGGAACTCAGTCTGTCGATACAAGCTGGAAAGATGGAAAGCCTGAAACAAGGGTTGTTATGGACAGAATGAAAATGTCTTCTCATGGAATTTCCGTAGGAACTATTGGCAGTATAATCAGAACCAGTATAGAAGGCAATACCGATATTAAATACAGAGAATTCGGAGAAGAATATGACATAAGATTAAGGCTCAAAGAAAAGGACAGAAAAGATCCTTCTCAGATTGCCGGCATTTACCTGGGACAGGTTGATGGTAAACCAATATCCATAAAAGATATAGGAACTCTTAAGACGTTACCTGCTCCGAATAAAATAGAACATTCAAATAAACAGAGAAAGATTGTAATCAGTGCAGAACTTGCCAAAGGCTATCCTCTCGGTAATGTGAAAAGAGCAATAGAAGAGAGACTGGCAAAAGAACTTACTGTTCCTTCCGGTATAACGGTAAAATTCGGCGGTGAAGGAGAACGTATGGTAGAATCGTTCCAGTATATGGTAGAAGCTCTCGTGCTTGCTATAGTTCTTGTTTATATGGTTATGGCAGCTCTCTTTGAAAGTTATCTGAATCCGTTTATTATTATGTTCGCTCTCCCGCAGGCCATGGTAGGAGGTCTTCTGGCACTGTTTATTACAGGCAGAACGCTTAATATTATGTCCATGATTGGTATTATTATGCTAGTAGGACTTGTAGGTAAAAATGCCATACTTCTTATTGATTATACCAATACCCTGAGAGAAAGAGGTATGAAGAGGGATGATGCCATAAAAGAAGCAGGGCCTACAAGATTAAGACCTATTCTTATGACTACCATAGCTATGATATTCGGTATGATTCCAATAGCCCTGGGGCTTGGTTCCGGTTCCGAGATGCGTGGTCCCATGTCCATTGCAGTAATAGGTGGACTTCTTCTGTCCACCCTGCTTACATTACTTGTCATACCTGTTCTTTACGCCCAGTTTGACGATCTTATGAATTTCCTGGGAAGAATAAAGAAAGGTATCTTAAGAACGTGATATAAAATTTCTCTGAGAATAGATTAAAAATGCACAACCCTCAGTTGTGTAATTTACGGGCAGGAAGAATTTCCTGTCCTTTATCTTTTTGTGGCAGGTGATGCGTGACACTGATGCCACTCTTCACCATTCACCACTCACTAATTTTTATTCATGAAGGATTATATGACCCTTTTATCGTATATATCATTTATAATAATATTATAGGAAGTTTCATTTTGAGTGAAATCTTCGTGTCATACGTCACGAATGCAGAAAGGCAGGTTTTTATCGTGGAACCTCTCTCGAAAGGAACATTATTACAGAACAGATATACTATAAAACGTTATATCGGAAAAGGCGCTATGGGAACGGTTTATCTTGTATCAGATGCCCGTCTTCCTGATGACAGGGTCATTAAAGAAATGAACCCCACCTTCCTTGAAGCTTCCGAGAGAGAGCAATTTATGGAACTCTTCAAGCAGGAAGCCCATATGTTGAGCCGCCTTCATCATGAAAATCTCCCGAAGGTAATAGATTACTTCTGTGAAGGAGAAAGATATTATCTTGTTATGGATTATGTAGA
>CALARM010000496.1 GCA_937888925.1 uncultured Synergistia bacterium
TTATGCTGGAAGTCAGAGTATGTGTCGGCACAAACTGTGCCTATAAAGGCGGTTTGCATATACTGGAATATCTGGAAGAAGAGGAAGATTTACAGAAAAAAATAACATTGATTACATGTAACTGTATCAATAAGGAATGTAAACCTGATTTTTCCCCCATAGTCGTAGTAGGTAACGAAATGATTAAAAAAGCAACCCTTAATAAGGTTCTTGTAAAAATAAGAGAAGAATTATATAGGTGATGAGAATTTTAGTAACGGGCAATCTTCGCGTCACGCGTCACGCGTCACGCGTTACGAACAGGAGATAATTACAATGAATCCTTTCATGACAAGAGGTTTATATACAGACCCTGTAGATATAAGGCGTAAGGTCTTTGCAGAAGTGGCAAAAGTGATTTTAGAAAATGATTATACGAATCTTCTGAAAATGAGAGAAGGAGTGGCAAAGATTCCATATAGAATAATCACTAAAGAGGATCCTACCTATCGCTGCTGTTCCTATAAAGAAAGAGCAATTGTCACCGAGAGGGTAAGGCTTGCCCTGGGACTACCGCTGTGGGAAGGCGGTCTTTACGGCCCTGCCTATACGGGAATTGAAGAGATATTAAAACCTGAAAAAGTATCTGACCTCTATATGATAAATGTAATTTCCGAAGCATGCGAGAAATGCCCGACAAGAACCTATAAAGTAACTGATAATTGCCGCATGTGTCTTGCCCATCCCTGTTCTCTTGTATGCCCTGTGAAAGCAGTTGATTTTACCGATACTTCGGCAATTATAAACAATGAGCTATGCGTTAAATGCGGAAAATGTAAAGAAGCCTGTCCTTATGAGGCTATCGTTAATTATGACAGACCATGTGCCGTTGCATGCGGTGTTAACGCCATTGAAACAGATGATACGGGAAGGGCTGTAATTAATTATGAAAAATGTGTCAGATGCGGAATGTGTATTACAGCCTGTCCTTTCGGCGCAATTGCGGATAAATCGGAATTTGTTCAGATGCTTATCGCCATAAAGGAAGGAAAGAACATGTATGCCATTGTGGCTCCGTCTTTTGTGGGACAGGCAGGCCCCCTGGTTTCTCCCGGTCTTATCATCGCCGGTATAAAAAAGATAGGTTTTAAGGGAGTTATGGAAGTTTCTTACGGAGCAGATGTGGCCACTGTCCGTGAAAGTGAAGAGTGGTACAGAAAGATTTACAGAGAAAATCAGCCTTTCCTGGGTACGTCCTGCTGTCCTGCATGGGTCGATATGGCAAGAAGGCTTTTCCCTGACATGGCGGAAAATATTTCCGATTCCTATACCCCTATGGTGGCAACAGGAAAGTTTATTAAAGAAAAATATCCCGGTGCAATCGTAACCTTTATAGGGCCATGTATTGCGAAAAAAGCTGAAAGTTTAAGGCCTGAAATGGCTCCCTATGTGGATTTCGTCATAACCTTTGAAGAACTTGCTGCCATATTTGTTTCTATGGATATAGATCTTTCTGATATATCCGAACCTGTTCCTTTATCTGACGGAAGCGGCTCAGGGAGACATTATGCCACAAGCGGCGGTGTGGCAGAAGCTGTGAAGCTAAATATTATGAAATTTCATCCCGATTGTAATGTTAAAATAGAAAAGGCCGATTCTCTTGAGGGATGTAAAAAGATGTTAATTCTTGCGAAGGCGAAAAAATTGGATGCCAATCTTCTGGAAGGTATGGCATGTCCTCAGGGGTGTGTTGGAGGGCCGGGAATTCTGGCGCCAATAAAGAAAGTCTCTGCGGAAGTAGAAGGATTTTCTAAAGAGGCTTCTTTTTATGGTTCCTATGAAAATCCGCTGTTAATTGAAGGCAGTCATATTTAATTACTTCCACATAAAAACTTCAAAGAAAAAGGACATTCAAGCATAATCAGAGAATTTGTAAAAAGTAAAAATCTACAAATATAAAAAACGTAAAAAGGAATTATAAATGAATCAGAAACAGCTTGAAGATTATCTCTGGGGATCTGCCGATATTCTCCGCGGAATAATTGATGCAGCCGATTTTAAACAATACATTTTCCTTTACGAGCACGCTAAAGTCCGTGGGCTTTCCCCGTGCTCGTAAAATGAAACTAACTTTTTCTGCAGAGTATCTTCCAGCAGGGAACGCCGTAATGGAGGATAAATGTCTTTTCATCATGTTTTAAAGTGTCATAAAAATTTTTTAAATAAATTCTCACTTTTCTCTGTATCATTTTTTTTACATCTTCCGGTATTATATTTCCGGCATGTTTTATTTCCTCTACGGTTTCCAGGATTTTATCATTTCTGTAATTATCGAATGTTTCGTCTAAAATGACCGGCATAAGCCCTGATTCTTTAAATAAATCAATATATGTGTCAAGTGCCAGATAGTGTCCGACTCTATAAATACTTTCAGGATGAAGTGTTTTGTAATAATCCAGAGCTTCTTTTCTTTCCAGTAAAGTAATGGCAAATAAAGAGGTATGTTCATCTTCTAAAACACAGGGCGGATAATATCTGTTCGGAATTTCAAAATAGGCCGTTCCTCTATAGTAGAGCATAGACGAAATATTTTTTATGACCTGTGCCGGATCATTGACATGTTCCAGAACATTATTACAGGTAATAATATTGAAAAAACATTTAAATTTTTTATCAGGATTTTCTTCTATATTCTTTATGTATATTTCGGGATTTATATTGTTATCTTTAAAATTTTCTTTTGCTATAGTGAATATGTCTTTATCTATTTCAAAACCGTAGCAGGCGGCTTTTTTTTCCGCAAAAGCAACAATACATCCTCCATAGGAAAAACCTGTATCCAGACAGGTTGTATCTTTAATCTGCGTATATTTTTCTACTGTAGATGCAATTTCTCTGCCTCTTTCATTTGTTGCCAGGGCATATTCCATCCACAGAGGTATGTTTCCGTCCTCTATGGAAGGTTTCCAGAAGTTTATTAAAGCCTGAAAGAAATATTTGTTTTTTGTTGTTTCGAATTTTTCTCTGTTCATCTTGTAGACTATATTAATTCAGATACATGTTGTTGTAAAGCCTTCAGAAATTTTTTCTATAATATTATTTTTATATATATTTTGTTATTTATTGTTACTATATTTTTATTTTGTATATTTTTTAATTATTAAATTATTTATGATGTTAATATTTTATTGATAATTTTCTTGAAAAATAAATATAATAATTAATTTGAAAAATATTTTGTTTTTTTATGTTACTATTTTTATCTTCAATTTTTAATTTATATTATATAGCTAAATTGGCATTCGGAGCAAATTGTAGATTTCAGGGGCTTATTTTACTGTAGTATACTGTGATAATTGCAAACCAGAAGATGGAACACATGAGAATGAAGAAACCTGATTTTGGCAGAAAGATCGTCAGGAAAAACATTATTATTGCGGAAACTGCACATAATCTCTTAAAACCTATCTGATCCATTATAATAATGAAATGCTATAAATTTCTTTCAATAATGACTAATAGAGGGATTTTCTCTTTATTATCGAAATTATTTATACCTTATTTTTTATTATAACGGAGGTATATTTATTATGAAAGCTCTTATGAAACGTAATGCGGAACCGGGTCTCTGGATGGAAGATGTTCCAATACCGGAAATAGGCCCCAATGATCTTCTTGTGAAAATTACGAAAACAGCTATATGCGGTACAGATCTTCATATATATAACTGGGATGCATGGTCACAGAAAACCATTAAAGTCCCTATGGTTACAGGCCATGAATTTGTTGGAAAAGTTGTTGACATGGGAAGTGCCGTGAAAGGTTATAATAAAGGTGACAGGGTTTCGGGAGAAGGTCATATAGTATGCGGCCAGTGTCGTAACTGCTATGCAGGAAGACTTCATCTCTGTCGTAATACTGTAGGTATCGGTGTACACAGACAGGGATGTTTTGCAGAATATCTATCCATTCCTGCGAGTAATGCCTTTCGCCTTCCTGCCGATATTTCAGACGATCTTGCCTCTATTTTTGACCCCTATGGAAATGCCGTTCATACAACCCTTTCTTTCGACCTTGTAGGAGAAGATGTCCTTATTACAGGTGCAGGGCCTATAGGTATTATGGCAGTAGCCATTGCAAAACATGTGGGAGCCAGATATGTTGTTATTACAGATGTAAATGATTACCGACTGGGACTTGCAGCAAAAATGGGAGCTACAAGAACGGTAAATGTAACAAAAGAGAGGGATCTTGCCGGTATTATGAAAGAACTCGGCATGAAAGAAGGTTTTGATGTTGGGTTTGAAATGTCCGGAAACAGTCATGCCTTTCGTTCTATGTTAGGTGTTATGAATAACGGTGCCAGAATCGGTCTGCTCGGCATTTTCCCTGAAGAAGTGGCCATTGACTGGAGCCAGGTCATATTTAAAGGATTATTCCTTAAAGGCATTTACGGAAGAGAAATGTTTGAAACATGGTATAAGATGACAACTCTTATTCAGGGCGGACTGAATATTACCCCTGTTGTTACCCATCATTTTTATATAGACGATTTCGAGAAAGGCTTTGAGGTTATGAGATCAGGCATGTGCGGCAAGGTTATTCTGGAATGGAGCAAATAATATTTTGACATGAGGTTTGCATTTCGAGAGCCGGCTTATTTGGTCCGATAGAGGGAGCATTTATGGATAAATATGAAGATTTAAGAAGAACAAAAGATTATATGGTTGTCAGAGAAGCTTTTAAAGAAGATCCTGACGGAACTATAAACTGTTTGATAGGGAGGCTTACAGGCCTGGGACAGCTTATAAATATTTATGAAAGTGAAATGAACAGGATTTCTTTTAATA
>CALARM010000497.1 GCA_937888925.1 uncultured Synergistia bacterium
CGGCTGCATTCTGGTAAAAACAGAGTGAACTGGTTGCTCCTGCAATTGCTCCTATGATAATACCTGCAATTAGCCAGTAAATAAATACAATTATAAATAGGCCAATACCAACTACTGCAGATCCACTGAAAAGAGAACCAACTGCGGCAGATAAGATTCCTGCCACTAAAGCAATAATTGCTCCTGCTATAACACCGCTTCTCAACCCATGTACTATGGTCGAGCTTCTATCCAGATTTATGATTTCTGCACCGCATTTTTTACATTTTTTTTCTTCCGGCGGATTATGGTTACCACAGCAATGGCAATAACCGGGTTCCATTAAATTCACCTCCCTTTGTTTATAATAGTGACCGGTAACACTTTACGGGTGCTTCTACTCTTCACCCTTCACTTTTCACTTTTCACTTTTCACTTTTCACTTTTCACTATAAAATTTTCGCCAGAAAACAAAACTTTCCTTCAAAAGGAAGTTCTTTCTTTATTTAATTATTCTAAAATAATTTTAAAGATAAAAGAAAGGAAAGTCATTAAAACCAGAGAAATATCTCTCGTTGTATTGATATTTAAAGTGTCGGAGGAGTGTTTTAAAATTCTCTTTCTTGCAAAATGAAGAAGGGCAATTTGATTTTTAATATAAATGGGAAGAGAGAGATTTTCGGTGATTTTATGTCTTTAAAGAATAAAACATTATTAGTTATATGTGGAGCTCTTATTTTATTAATTTTTTTATTATATATTTCCTCGCAAAAGATAATTCTGGAAGGTTTTTCCAGACTGGAAGAAACAGAAATACAGGTGAATGTTCAAAGAGCAACGAACGGTCTTTCCGATAAAATTACTTCTATAAACATAACTCTGAAGGACTGGGCTTACTGGGATGATACATATAATTTTTTGAAACAATCCGGAAACAATGAATATATTCAATCCAATCTTATGGATAATACTTTTGCCAATTTAAAAATGAATCTTATGATTTTTATGGACAGCTCAAATCATATTGTTTTCAGCAAATGTTTTGATCTGAACAAACAGTGTGAAATACCTCTTTCAAAGTCTTTGAAATCTCATATTGTTCCCGGCAGTATGTTACTTACTCATAAAAGTTTAAAAAGCAGTGTAGCAGGAGTTCTTCTTCTTGATGAATGCCCTATGCTGATAGTTTCAAAACCTGTTTTACATACAGACGAGACGGGGCCTCCCGGTGGGATACTGATTATGGGCCGTTATCTGGATGATTCTGAGATAAAATCTCTTTCTGATACAACAAAACTTCAGGTAAGTATCTATTCTGTTAAAGAAACAGACCTTCCCGGTGATTTTCTTAGCTCGTTAAATGTTCTTAACGGTTCAGATGAGTCTATTTTTGTAAAAACTATAAATTCTGATACAGTGATGGGATATACCATTGTTAAAGATATTTATGATAAACCATGTCTTATTGTAAGGGTAGAAAGTGTAAGAAATATTTATAAACATGGCAAAATTACTGTGTTTTATTTTATTTCTGTAATTACATTTATAGGTTTGTTATTCGGTATCGGTCTGATTGTTATGTTACAGAAGGTAATTTTATTCCGTCTGAGTCATCTTGAAGAAACTGTCATGTCTATAAGAGAAAGCAAGAACCTTTCTTTACGTGTTCCTGTAGAAGGTAATGACGAACTGGCAAATATTTCCGTTACAGTTAATAAGATGCTTGATTCACTTGAACAGTCTCAGATGGAATTGCAGGAAAGGACTCTAAAGCTTGAGAAGGCAAACAACGAACTGCGAAAACTTGACGAACTGAAATCTTCTTTTATATCTACAGTATCACATGAATTGAGAACACCTCTTACATCAATTGTCGGATTTTCAAAAATTATCAAAAAGAAACTTAAAAAGATTTTTTCCGGTGCTCTTACAGGGGAACAATTAGAAAAATCAAAAGAACAGATATATGTTAACCTGGATATAATCAGTATGGAAGGAGAGAGATTAACGTCTATTATAAATAATATTCTGGACATGGCCAGATTGAAATCAGGTAATATGGAATTTAAAAAAGAACCCTGTTCTGTTTATGCCATTATAGACAATATAAGTTCTTCTATTTCTCCTCTGTTTCAGGACAGAGAAATTGAATTCATAAAAGATATTCAGGAAGATCTGCCTGAGAGCATGATGGATAAATATACTATAATACAGGTTTTAATTAACCTGATTTCAAATGCAATAAAATTTACTGATAAAGGTTCCATAATATGCAGGGTAAAAAGAAATAATAGCGAAATAATATTCA
>CALARM010000498.1 GCA_937888925.1 uncultured Synergistia bacterium
ATTATTCTCTTAATCATTTTGAAAAAGCTCACAGGTGGATGAAAGAAAAAAAACAGCCTGCTTCTCTTCTTTTTATCGGAAAAATTTATCAGGAAAAAAGAGAGCTTGACAGGGCAATAGAAAATTTTGAAATGGCTATGAAGTTAGATTCTTCTTATAAGGAAACATATGATCTGTTGATAAATGCCTATTATGACCTTGCCAGGGAAGATGCCAAGAGGTGTCTCTTTGATGATGAGCTTAAAGGTTATAATAAGATTGTAGACGATTTCCCTGACCATATTGATACTCCGTTTTTTCATGGCCTTATTGCTATAAAACAGAAAAATAATAAAGAAGCTCTTAAATATTTTACGGAATATCTGGAACATGGCAGCAGAAGATATGCACAGGAAGCTCAGGAATATATAAAAGACCTTCAGCAAAATATCTTTGTTAAAATCTTCTCCACTATAAAAGAACTTTTTAAGAAGAAAGATACACCTGAACCTGTTAAAAAATCCAGGGATAAGCGTAAGAGGTAATTTAATATGCTTCAGTGTCCTGAATGTGGTGTAGAGAATAAGAAAGATGCAAAGTTTTGCAGTGAATGCGGTACCTCTTTTATTTTAGATGAAGTCCCCAGAGAATTCAAACCTCTTGTTCAGGGTTCTATTCTTTTAGATAAATATGAAATCTTAAATAAAATAAAAAGTGGTGGTATGGGGTCGGTATATAAAGCCAGGACAAAGGATTCGTCTGACATATATGCAGTAAAAGAATTAATAAATTTTTCTATGGATGAAACAAAACAGCAGGAAGCTATAAAAAGATTTAAAAGAGAATCCAACATATTGTCTGAATTGCGTCACCCCAACCTTCCTTCCGTTATTGATTATTTTTCTATCGGAGGCAGGTATTATCTGGTTATGGATTTCGTAGAAGGGCAGGATTTAAGCACTATAGCTTCCGAAAGAGGGGAGGAAGGCCTTCCTGAAGAAGAAGTAGTGGAATGGAGTATTCAGATATGTGATGTGCTGGAATATCTTCATAGCAGAACTCCCCAGATAATATACAGGGATATGAAGCCATCGAATATAATGATAAGGAACAGTGATAATAAAGCCATACTGATAGATTTTGGTATAGCCAGAACCCTGCAGAGTACTGAAGATATATCCATTACCAAGACTGCCATAGGAACAGTCGGTTATATGTCTCCCGAACAATACAGGGGAAAACCTGAGGCAAGAAGCGATATATATTCCCTCGGTGCTACCATGTATCATTTACTTACCGGTTCTCCGCCTATTCCTTTTTCCATACCGCCTCTCAGTAAATACAGGCCTGATATTTCAGACAGAGTAAATGCAGTCGTAATGACTTCCGTCAAAATTAAAACCGAAGAGCGATTTAAATCTGCTTTAGAAATGAAACAGACCCTTATGGGTTTGATTAAGATAGATAAATCATCTCAGTATCTGATACGAAAAATCAAGGTGTCTCCGTCACAGAGGCAGCAGGAAGACCCTTATACTGGAATGGATGCAAAAAAAATTATTTCTATGTCAAAAGGTTCAAAGGATAAAAAAATAGTTCCTCATTTAATTAATATTCTTGTATCTGACCCTCATGATGAAAACAGAAGGAATGCCGCCAGTGCACTCGGAGATTTAGGTGATAATCGTGCTATAGAACCTCTTATAATGTCTCTTTCCCAGGACGATGAGTATGTCACGGTAAATTCTGCGTGGGCTCTTGGTAAGCTTGGAGATTTAAGAGCTATAGACCCATTGTTTCAGCTTTATGAAAGTACCCAGTCTAAAACAGTTAAAAACAGTCTTCAGAAATCCCTGATAGATCTTGCCAGTAAGAGAAATACCGGTGAAGTAGCAAGGTTTTTAGTCGGTCTTATTGAAGAAAATATTGACGGCTACAGGGATCTTCTTCCTGAAAATAAGGATTTATATTATCCATCTCTCAAGGAACTTGTCCTGGAATTTCTAAAAGAACCTGACAGACTTAAGGTGAGATTTCATCTCGGTTTACTTTATTTATATACAGGCGCTTTCAATGATGCCATAATACATTTTGAAAAGGCTTATAAACTTGATAAAAATCAGCTCGATATCATTTTATTTATTGGCAGAGTCTATGAAGATAAAGGGGATTTAAATAATGCGATAAAAACCTATGAAGATGCTTTAAAAACATGTCCTTCTTCTAATATTTTACAGGATTTATTTTTAAGTTCCTCTTATAAGATGGCTCAGGAATACTCTCAGAAAGAAATGTTATCTGAAGAAATGGAATTTTACAATAAAATAATAACAATCCTCCCTGACCACCAGGAAACTCCTTTTATGAAAGGTTCCCTGGCTTTCAAGCAGAAAAATATAAAAAAAGCCATTCAATATTTTACTGAATATATAGAAAAAAATCCCCAGGGCAATTATGCAATAGAAGCTTCTCAGTTGCTGGAAACGTTACAGCCGCCAAACAATTTATTAAAATTCTTCTCCAGAATAAAAGGACTGTTTAATCAGTGAGCAGTGACCAGTGACCAGTGACCAGTGAATGCTTAGTACCGTAACAGGTAAAAGGGTACCCGTAAAAAGCTTCTGCCTGGCAG
>CALARM010000499.1 GCA_937888925.1 uncultured Synergistia bacterium
ATACAAACCTGAAAGGTATGTTTCTTACCTGCAGGGAAGCCATAGCTTATATGAAAAAGAACAGTATGATTATCAATATATCTTCAGGTGCAGGAAAACATGGTTTCCCGAATTTTTCCGCCTACTGTGCAAGTAAATTCGGAGTCATAGGATTTACTGAAAGTATTGCAGGAGAACTTCCATTTATAAAGGTTTATTCTATATGTTTTGGCTCTGTAAATACAAAATTATTCAGAGATGCCTTTAAATATGCTCCTCCCGGCCAGCCTGAAGAAATGGCTCATGTAATAATGGATCTCTGTAAAAGAGAATATCTTAAATCAGGTGAAGCTCTTGAATTACATGAAACATCACCAAATATTTAGACTATATTATTGTTTTTTTTATCATTTTATTATATGCTATATATAAATCTTGAAAGAGGAATTTTTAATGAAAAATTTATTTTTACCTGTATGTTTATTAATACTTGTACTTACTGCTCTATCTTATTCTAAAGAGAGAACAGTAAAATATCCATTTACTATAAGGTCTGTCATGAGTGATGTAAAAGAGAAGACAGAGAAAGAATTTCGTTCTTTAAATGGTGAGCAATGGCAGACAATAATGACAGATCAATTCAGTGGTTTTCTTGCCTATGCTTCTGTAGAAGGTATGCCTGAGAGAAAGAATTTAACCGATTATAAGCTTGCCATAAAATTAGCAGACGAATTTTTGAAGAAAAACCGGGTTTTACTTGGAATAAAGGAACATTTACCGAAATGTATTAATGTAAGAGGTAATGAAAACCCTGAACTCGGATATGTATGGGTAGACTATGGAGGACAGCTTCAATACGACATGCCTGTAGAAAGTACAAGAGTATCTGTAAAAGTAGATCATCCCGGTGTAGTAAAAGAGATAAGATGTAGATGGTATCCTGATATAGAAATACCTAAAGAGCAGGGTACGGATAAAGAAAAAATAAAAGAAATTCTTACAGGACGATCGATACCCTATAAAGGATATGGAGGACAGGTACTTGCCTATATAGTAAAAGATACTGATTTAATAGAAGAAGCTCAGAAGGTTATATTTCCTTTAAGAAAAGAAAGAGAAAATATTGTGGAATTTTATATAACATGGAAGATAGAGATAAATAAAGAAGAGTTAAAGAATGCGTGGACTCTTTATATGGATATATACAGCGGACAGGATGTTTATATAAAACAAAATTTTAAATAATTCAGGAGTCAAACTATCTCCGAAATATGAATAAATATATTACAGTGTTTCTTATAATTCTTATAATAGCTCTATCGGGATGCCAGTTCAGGCCTCTGGATATAAAAGATATAAAAAAACAGAAAATAGCATTTGTATCGGAGAGAGACGGCAATCCAGAAATTTATGTTATGGATGGAAATGGTAAGAATCAGATAAGGATTACAAAAAACAGAGCCAATGAGTTTAAACCTGAGTGGTCTCCCGATGGACGTACTATAATATTTGCTTCGGAAAGATCAGGTCCTCTGAATACCGATATTTTCACTGTAAAATATACTCCCACCGGCGGAGAAAAAGGTATAGAGCAATTAACAGATTTTAACAGTACAGACAAAGATCCTTCTTATTCTCCAACAGGGGATAAAATAGTCTATGTATCATCCCAGGAAAATGCGCCGAATGAAGAATTGTTTGTTATGAATAAAGATGGAAGTGATAAACATGCCCTTACAGGAAATCCAACCTGGAGCAGAAAAGTCGATGTTCCATGGCAAACAATGGAAAAAGATGAATTAAAAACATTTGATCTGGGAGCATGGGTTTATAATTACTGGCCTCACTGGTCTCCAGACGGAACAAAAATTATCTTTTACTCCTTCGGAGTGGAAAGAGCAAATAAAATATATTTTATCAATTCTGCTTCCCCTGCAGCAGGTTCAAAGACTGTTACGAATATAAGACTTGAAAGTACAGATGATAAAGGAAATCCGAAAGGGAATCAGGTCTGGAGCACTCAACCAGAGGATCACTGGATACTTGGAGTTGTAAATGATAAAAAACAAATATTGAATCCCGTAAATGAAGAGAAACCATTATTAGTGCAGGGTATAACCAGATTGGAACTATATGCGGCAGATACCGGATGGTTTAAAGAAGGACAGAACTTTAAAATAA
The DNA here is from genome assembly GCA_937888925.1 of uncultured Synergistia bacterium. The sequence goes on from CALARM010000499.1 coordinate 2,161, forward strand.
CTGTAACATATGCAGATGGAACATCGGAAGAAATGTTAACAAAGATAAGAAAAGAAAAAACTGCACAGACCATTGGAACAACAGTATTATGGTCTGGCATAGGAGGAGATGCGGTAGGTCCGGGAGAACAGGTAGGAGCTGATAAAAGACCTGACGGTCATTTTTCTCTCATATTTCAGCTTGGAGCAATACCCATGAAATATTCCCCCACCGAATGGTCTGACAAAGACCCGTCTTATTCTCCAAAGGGAGATAAAATCGTTTTTACTTCTGACAGGGATGGCAATGAAGAAATATATATTTCCAATCCTGATGGAAGTAACCCTGTAAGACT
>CALARM010000500.1 GCA_937888925.1 uncultured Synergistia bacterium
AGTTTGCCACGCAACAGGATCATATCTTTTCCGGAAGAGTCCGGACAGGGACAGGAGCGTATTCCATATTTTTTTGGGTACCAATTTACCTGTTACGGTACTTAGTGCTGCTCCAGATAAGTTATTACCCATCCCTGAAACCTGTCCCCTGCTGGAATTCCTCCTCACCTTTCACCGAATAATATATTCATCAAGCTTCTTGAGAGGATTACTATCTATTTCTTCAATTATCTCTTTTTTAAGTCCTTCTTTACCGAGACATTTATACATATAATTCTTATAGCCTTCCACTCCAGGCTGATGGAATGCATAAACATCCAGGAATTCCCCTTCATATGTTGTGGCAATCTCAAAGAAATAAAGCAACTGTGCCCATGTATAGGGAGATACTTCCGGCATTACTATCGTCATATTCGGTTTTTCCGCTCTCATAAGAGCCCATTCTGTAGCCCTCACGGCAAGTGACATCAATTCGGAAAGTTTTCTTCCTGCAAGCAGTTCTCCACTCAGGGCCGGAACTTCCATATCTGTGCCGAAATCCTGAACCTCTACAAGTGTAAGGGTTTTGTTGTTCTCTCCACCTATATTATTCTGCTGTATGGAATGAAGATCATTTGTTCCCCTGCATGGAACAGGTGTTCTTCCTCTGTTTACCTTTACCTCTATATCATCTGTCCATACCTCCAGGCCATTATCTTTAATTATTTTCCTTTTGTATTCTTTACCAAGACTTTCGGCAAGAAGCTGTACATACCATTCGGAAGTAGATTTAAGGCCTTCAGAGAAAGGCATCATAATTGAAATGAATTTTCCTTTTTCAAGATATAGAACAGACTGTAAAGTAGCATAAAGAAGTGCCGGATTTTTAAGGACATCAGGACGAAAACAAATGTCTTTCATATCTCTTATGCCGGCAAATATCTCTTCTAAATTAACGCCTATGAGAGCCAGATGAAGAAGTCCTATATTAAACTCGGAATATCTTCCCCCCACTCCCGGGAATACGGAAAAATCAATAAAGCTTTCCCTGTCTTTCTCCTGCATTGAGTTTACAAGTTTTCTCAATGACCCTGACGAAGGATCTGTAATGGCAATTATCTGTTTTCCATAATTTTCTTCGCCGACATGATTTTTAAGCCAGTTCCTCGCAATATCAAAAGCGACTTTTGTCTCTGTCGTTTCACCTGATTTGGAGATAACTGTTATACATGTTTCCCGCGGGTCAAGATTTTTAAGGAGAGAACCTATGGTAGTAGGATCAAGATTGTTTCCTTCAAAATAAATCTTAGGTCTTCCTTTTCTTAAAGAATCAAATTCATTGTAATAGGGAGAAGCAAGTGCATCCTGCGCCGCCTTAAGTCCCAGATAGGAACCGCCTATACCGAAGGATATGACATTTTTGAAATTTTTGCATATGTAATCTGCAGTTTTCATGATTTTTTCTACTACAGAAGGATCATGACATCCCAGTTCAATCCATTCAAGACCTATTTTTATTCTATTTTCCCTGTTTTTTATTACTTCCTCAATTCTTTCCCGGGCCTCATGAGCCACAGGAGTCCATTTTCTGAGATCTTCTTCAGTTATGCCATGTTTTGCTCCTATTGAAAAGGAAAACATGTTGTTGAAATCAAAAGAAATTGATTTTTTCATTGTACTGTCCACCCCTTCTTCGTAAAATATGAGTTAACAAACAGGTAAGATTCTTATACAAAAGTCCTGATTTTCCTGCAAAACCAATCTTTCAAGTGTAATGTTGATTGCGAAATTATATTATGCAGGATATTTTACTTCAAGAAAGAATCTTTTATTTAGAAATAATTTTTAATTAAAAATTAACCACTGAAAAATTCCAATGACAGATAAAACTATAGGAGAATGGTAACTATGGGTACATGGGGAGTAAAAACGTTTGAAAATGACGGAGCGTCTGATTGGTTATGGGAGCTTGAGGAAAGTGATGATAATTCTGTACTTGTGGCTGCATTAAATCCGGAAGATATGAACTATCTTGAAGCACCAGACGGTGAAATTATTCTTGCAGCAGCAGAAATTATACAGGCAATAAAAAACAAATCCGGTGACGGTCTACCTGAAAACGCTCTAAACTGGATTAATGCACACAATACGCTGGATGTTTCATCTCTGGTCACAAAAGCAATCACCATGGTCGATCGTGTTCTCTCTGACAATTCTGAATTGCGCGAATTATGGGAAGA
>CALARM010000501.1 GCA_937888925.1 uncultured Synergistia bacterium
GTTTTAATCTTCCTGGCCCAAAACCTGACATCTGACACCTGAAAATTGAATAGATTATTTTTTACAGTTTGTAAAATTTGCAAAAGTATAGTTAATAATAAAACCATATTGTTCTGTATTCTCTGATATTTTCACCTCTTGCTGCAAGTTCTTCAAGATAATCGTATATCGGTACATCTACATAATTATAAGGAGGTACAGGTTTTATGTTTTTCTCCCATGGATGAAATTCATAGACTCTGCTCCCATCGGGTAAAATCATAACTACTCTGTGATCCTGCCAGGCTCTTAAATGGTTTTTACCAAGTTTCGGTACATTAAACACCGGTTCGTCTGTCCTGTCAAGTCCCGGAAGTAGTCTTGCTTCCTCTTTTCTTTCCTGAAGAATTCGTGCTATGGGAACCATATACTTCCTTGTTTCTTCCTTGCCTTTCATGTTAAATGTATAATATGGATCAATTCCTGTTAATTTCAGGTCTGTCCGTAGTTTTGCCGTTTCAAAACGACGGGAATTTTCAATGGTAAAAACCTCCTGATTATAAACAGATATACCGGTTTTTCTTATTTTCTGAACAGCTTTCATTGCTTCAGGTGTTATTTCATAGGAATGTTCAAAATGTGTAACTATGGCAATCTCCCTCCGTCCAGGTTCTTGGAAGGAAGATATGATGTTTATCAGATCATCTGTCCATCTCATTGGAAGTACAACAGGTGTTCTTGTGCCGAGACGAATTCTGCGTATATGCTCTTTTTTTGCCAGTATTTCGAGTATAATCTTTAAATCTTTATCATTCATTATACAGGGGTCACCGCCTGTGATTAAAACATCTCCTACAGTTCTGTGGGAATCAAACCATTTCAGTGATTTTTCAAGAGTTTCTTTCTGTGCCATGGCATCGGGGGCAAGAACTTCGTCTATTTCCCAGTTTCTCTGGCAGTAAACACAGATCTGCGCACATGTATTGAAAGGTTTTAATATGGCAATTCCAGGGTATCTTCTTGTAATAAGTTCTTCAGGAGATGTATCATGTTCTCCCATAAAATCAAATATACAACCTCTTTTTGCCCTGTTTTCTACCATCATGTCAATATAATCGGGAGGCGGAATTACCTGTGCACGAATGGCATGATCGTAACCTATGGATAATTGCCTGTCCATTAAACTCAGGTAATAAGGTGTGATGCCGAAAGGTATTCTGTTCTCAGAAGCTTTCTTTATTGCTTCTTTGTGTTCTGCAGTAAGCTCAATAAGGTCCAGTAACGGTTTGTATGTTTTTATTACATTTTTTAAATGCCATCTGTAATCATTCCAGTCTTCGTGATGGCCGCCGAAATACCGGATAATTCTGTTTTTATTTTCCTGTCTCCAGTTTATTACGTCTCTGTCCAGACCTGAAGGATATTTTTTAAAGTATTTCTCCATTGTCGAACCCAGTTCATCGAGTATTTCCGTTCTTGCTTCTGCAGCACGACGTCCTTCCATCTGAAGAAAATCAGGTATACCTTTTTTTGCTTCAGACGATTCAAAATATATGTTTGATTTGCCTGCAACTCCGCGGAAAAGATTTATAAATTCCATCAAAAAACCTGCAGAAATCTGCAGGTCTTCTCCTTTGCCTGTTGATAGCTTCCAAAGGCAGTCAAGAGCAGATACTCCTGTACGATATTCATTGACAGGTCCTATAATACTTTTAAATACCCTTATACACTCTCTTACAGTTGCTTTTTCCAGAATATGTAAATCGTTGTCTGTTTCAAATATTTTACGTTCTGCTTTTTCCAGATATGTATAGACTTTATCTCTTGCTTTTTCCAGATTTTCCGAATCTTTAAGAATAGTGTAAATTTCAGGATTTGCCTCCCACAGACGTTTCATATAAGCATCATAGTTGACTTCAAATTTTGGTTTTACCATTTCAATTTCATCTGTAAATACATCATCAATGGTTTTGGTTCTGACTACCTTTCTCTTTACTGAATTCTCTGATAATTCCGTCTTTTTTTCTTCTTTTACATTTTTCATTCCTGTAGCCCCCTTTCCCTCTCTATTCAGAACGATTGAACCAGTTCTGCATTGTTAAAATAGAATTTCAGACATTTTAAGGCTATAGCTGTAACAGTTCCTATGATTATACCTCCTGATACTGAAAGGAGAAGCAGTCTTAATACATACGTAAAAATTGTTTCTTCTTTTTTATTATGAATAGCCATATTTTTTTATCACCTCCATAAATGATTTAAATTCATAGGGTTTCTGCAGAAAATCTTTGATTCCATCATTGCCGAACTGTCTGTATACTTCTTCTTTACTGTATCCGCTTGAAATAATGACTTTTACGTCACTCCTGATTTTACAGAGTTCATCATATGTCTCTTTCCCGCTGAGATCAGGCATGGTCATATCCAGAATTACTGCACATATGTCCTGACCTTTTAATTTGAATATTTCAATCCCTTCTTTACCGTTTGAAGCAGTCAATACATCAAAACCGGATTTCCTGAGAAAGGATTCCGCTACGGTACGAATACTTTTTTCATCATCTACTATAAGGAAAGTACCTGTTCCTCTGAAGGTTTCAAAAGGTTTTTTCTCAGTTCTTACAGTTATTTCTTTTCTTTTTAAAGCCGGAAACAGAACTGTCATAGTAGTTCCTTCCCCCGGTGAAGTGGAGACTCTGATGGCGCCTTTATGGCCCCGGATAATACCCAGAACTGCAGCAAGGCCCAGTCCTCTACCGAGAAATTTTGTTGTGAAAAAAGGATCGAATATCTTATCTTTTACTTCTTCTGTCATACCGCATCCTGTATCTGATATTTCCAGAAATACATAAAGTCCTTCAGATATTTTCTCTTTGAGATAAGTGGCAGCAATATAATATCTGTCACAATCCTTTATACCTGTTCTTATATTTATATTACCCTGATTTTCTCCTATTGCTTCAGAGGCATTTATGACAAAATTCATAATAATCTGTTCTATCTGTGTTCTGTCACATTCTATCAGAGGCAGTTCTTCAGAAAGATTGTATAAAATATTACATTTTTTTGAGACAGAAATTTTAATGAATTTTTCCATCTTTCTGATAAGTTCATTAAGATTTATTTTATCCCTTACAATAGAGCCTCTCCCTGTATAGTTCAGTATCTGTCTTGTAATATTTGCGGCATGGTTTATGGAATTTATTATTTCCCAAATATTTCCTTTCAGAGGTGAATCTTCCGGAATATCCATCATTGTAAGTTCTGCATAACCAAGCATTCCTGCCAGTATATTGTTAAAATCATGGGCAATTCCGCCTGCCATTATACCCAGGCTTTCCATTTTCTGTGATTGCCATAGATGCTCTTCTATTTGTCTTTTTTCTTCTATAGAACGCCTTCTTTCAAATACATTTACAAAAATTTCTCCTAAAAGTCTCAGAAGTCTCACATCTTCTTTTCTCCATACTCTTTCTGCATTTTCTGAATTAAATACAAGTGAGCCTATAAGTGATTTTTCTATGACCATAGGAATGGCCAGTTCTGTTCTGTAGGAAAATTCTTCCCACTTTATTGTTTTTCCGTCAAGTTTCATCTGAAAATCTGTAATGAATTCCCTGGGATTTAAATCGGAATGAGGAACAAAGTCGCCGTCACACCATCTGTAGTGTTTTTCTATGTCTTTTAAATCCTTTGAAAATATATTGATATAACAGAATTTAACTCCCAGAAACTTCCCCGTTGTTTCAAGGGCAAAGTTTATTTCACTGTCTATTTCATCTGCCGTAATATTTATAAATTTACTTGAAATATCTGTAATAAGTTCTTCTACTGAAAGTCTGTACAGAAGTTCTTCCTGAGATTTTTTTCTCTCTGTAATATCCATTACAACAGAGAATATTCCCGAATAATTTTCTTTTTCATCTAATATGGAGGAATTTGAGAAAACAGTATAAATTTCTTTTCCGTCTTTTCTTTTAAGTATTATTTCAAAATGTTCTGACCACATTTTTTCATGTACTTCAAAT
>CALARM010000502.1 GCA_937888925.1 uncultured Synergistia bacterium
TGAACTGGCAGCTCAATTTTTGATAAAGGAAAAAAGAGAAGAAGAAAGTATAGAGGTTTATACCAAAATTACTCAGTTAACACCGGAAAACCTTGATTACAGACAGAGACTTATAGGCCTCTATGATAAATCGGGTCTTAAAGATAAAGTAATGGAAGAATACTGTTCTCTTATTAATTCTCAGGCAAAGAGCGGTAATTTAGAGAAAGCTGCTCTAACATTTCAGAAGGCCTTGAAAGAGAATCAGGACAGTCCTGAACTGCATGTCTGTATGGGAAATGTTTATTTTGATAATCAAATGTGGGATGAAGCAATAGTCAGTTATTTAAAGGTTCTGGATAATTCATCCGGTTATCCAGGTATATATTCTAAATTAACTCTTACCTGTGCCCGTAAGGGTGATCTTGATAGTGCTGTAGAATGGTCTAAAAAGCTTATTGCCAGCGGTAATGTTTATGAACTGGTTGATAATGTTAAGATTAACGAAGTTGTAGATCCACAGCTGGCAGAAGCTTATTATAACTGGGGTATTATATATAAGAAGATAGGTTTTATTGAGGATTCAGTCAGAGCATTCAATGCTGCATCAAAGGAGAGTTCCAGGAAGCTTTCTTCTTTAAAAATGATAGGTGATTGTTTTTATCAGGAAGGGTTTAAAGAACTGGCATCCCGTCAGTTTCGTAAAATCCTGGAAATCGGACTCGATGCAACAGGTATGACTGATGATGAATATCTGGAACTCAGGTATGATCTTGGAAGAACCTTTGAACAAATAGGTAAATATAAAGATGCCAAGAAAGCCTATGAAGGCATATGCGAAATAAATATAAAATTCAAAGATACTATGGAAAAGATCATGGAAATGACCAGGAAAATAGAAACTGTTAAAGAACCTGAAGATGCGGATCCAAAACTTATAGAATTTACTATTGAAACAGAGTAACCTCCTGTTGAAGGTGATTAATATGCCTGTGATTGCTTTATCTTCTGTAACCATGGTTTTAAATAATATTGAGAGATTTGCCCATAACAATCTTGATACTTTATGGTTTGTCTTTGCAATAAGTTCTTTTATTTTCATAGCTCTTATAGTATGGCTTATTATAGCCTGTGTAGTAAGAAAACAGCAGCAGGAAACAGTAATTTCTTCTGAAGTTTCCAGGATTAAAGTATTGCCAAACGATCCTTTTGTTAAATCTGAGGCTTCAGCCTTTACGTCTGATATGAACTATAAATTAGTGTCCCACGATGAATTGAATTCCTCCAGGCCTAATTATCTGATAAGTTCATCTCCAGGTGAAGACGAATTAGATTTACTTCAATCTGAAATTAAATTATATGAAGATTCTCTTCTTCAGGAAAAAGATTTTAATGTACAGAAGGATTTTATATCAGAAGATATGTCGGATAATATCTATGGTGAGCCTTCAGGTCTGAATGTAACCGATTATTCTTCTTCACAACATATGGATTTTGAGGAAATAAGTCCTCCTGCTTCGCCTTTTGAACGTGGAAAAAAGAATAAAGCAGATTTTCCTCTTCCGGAAAAAATTACTCCAATTTCTGCTGTAACTTCTTCCCAAAAAAGTGAAAATGGACTTAAAATAGAACTTCCCAGAAAAGATATGCCATCGAATAAAAAAATTGAAAGTTCTCCTTCTTTCCCGGAACTTTCCGTTGACAGAGCAGGGCCTATGAAAGCCATGAGAATTGAACTGCCGCAAAAGGGGAAAAGTTCTGAACATGATATACCGACTTCCGGCTCTAAAGGCGGACGTATTGATTTGCCAAGAAAAATGTCCAATTAATTTTAATGGAGGTGTCCTTTGTCTGCAGAAGATATTTTAAATGAATTTATAAAATTAGGCGGTGTAGTGGCCGGCTTAATAGTTGATTCACAGGGTAAGATTTTGAACAGTGTAATAGAGAATTTTTCCTCTTCAGATTTAAATGATATTGGCCTCCTGGCCTCTAAAGGTTTAAAATCTGCAGAGATTATGGGACAGCAATTATCCAAAGGTGCAGTCACACATTCTGTTATTGAATATGTTGATAATGTTATTGCTATGGAGCCTGTATCGGAAGATAAAATTCTTGTTATTATTGCTACCAGGGGAGCCAACCTTGGCAGAATAAGATATGAAGTCAGAAAACAAAAAAAAGCCCTGGGAGCAGCTATTTAGGTGACTTATGATCGTTATGCGTGATGCGTGGAAATATAGCCAATAACGTATTACGCATTACGCATTACGAGGATGAAATAAATTATAATAACAGATATGACCGGAGCGGTCGCAACCAGATATGAGAATCTGTATCCAGTGAAGTTGTAAACTTCATCATTCTCATATAAATATATAGAAAGTTGAATTATGTCAGGTATTCTATCATCTTATAAAACATCAGAAGAATTACTGGCTTTATATGAAATAGCCAAAGCCATAAATTCCACTCTGAACCTTCCGGAAGTCCTGGATCTTATTATGAAAATGACTATAAAATATCTTGGAGCGGAAGCAGGCTCTATTATGC
>CALARM010000503.1 GCA_937888925.1 uncultured Synergistia bacterium
CTTTATAGTAATCTTCTGTAAATTCTCTATGAGTTACTTCTCCGAGAGAGTCTTCGATAAATTTCGTAAATTCAATGCATTCCTGTCCCTGAACACCTTTTATATCCAGTATTTTTACTTCTCCTGTAGGCAAGATTTTGACTTTCATTTCTTTCATAATATTTTCTCCCTCCCGTCACGGGTTACATGTTACAAGTCACGATACAATTACCACTGACGTACTGTAAGGACTATTTCCTGTTTTTCGTTAACTTCTTCTTCTGCCAGGGTAAACCCCTGTTCTGAAAGAATTTCTTTTGTTTTCAAATAGGCGTATTTCTGTGTAATGGCCTGAATAAAGTTCTTCTGTTTTATATTAGAACCCTGTTCCACCCCCCACCAGTCTGCCACTATATCACAGGTTTCTCCGTTCCATACTATACCTATGTCACAGGATGTACCGGTTTTTACCGCAATATCTGCTTTAACTTTTCTATCCTGATAACCTTTGATTTCAGCCCTTACATCACTGTAATTATATCCGAGTTCTTTAATAGCCTTTTTGACACATTCTCTGTCGGTAATCTTTGTTTTAACAGTTGTAAAATGGGACATTTTATTTCACCTCTTTTCAATATTATAGTGTATTTGTCATGTTTTGTGAATAGGGGAAAAGTCAGTGAGCAGTTAGCAGTGACCAGTGACCAGTGACCAGTGACCAGTAAAGCTATTTTGTAGATAAAATTAATTTTCAACTTTAGACTCTGTAAAGTTATTATAAGCGATAACCGTTGTGCCCCCTGTGGAGATAACAAAAGATGAGAATGTTCCTCACGTCATGCGTCACACATTACAATTCTCCATATAACTGATAACTGTTTACTGATAACTGGTCACTGACTATGTTGCTTTCCTTGCATTATTTTTTGCCCATTCTCTGAGTCTAGCCGTTTCTTCTATTGAAACATAAGGTGTAGTATTATGAAGATTTTTCAATATTGTTTGATAACTCAAGGTTTTTCCCTCTTCATAAGAATCATAAAGTGATGAAATAATAGCTTTTTTTATCTCATAACCGCTCAGATTTTTGCTGTTCCCTGCCAGTGTTTCAAGTTCTTTATCTGACATAAACACACTGGCCGTATATATTTTTAAAATTTTTTTTCTTTCTTCCATATCAGGCAGATCGAGGAAAAATATTTCATCAAATCTGCCTTTCCTGAGAAACTCAGGAGGAAGATTGAAGGGGTTGTTTGCAGTGGCAATAACAAATACGGGAGAAGATTTATCCTGAAGCCAGTTTATAAAACTTCCGAACAGTCTTGCACTTACGCCTGAATCTGTCGATTTATTGACTCCGTGAAAGCCTCTGTCGGCATTGTCAATCCATAAAATCGCAGGACATGTGGCTTCTACTGTAAGTATAGCTTTACGCAGATTTTCTTCTGACGAACCCATAAGAGGGCTGAAGAGCCTTCCCGTATCGAGTTTAATTAAAGGCATAGACCATTCCCGTGCAAGTCCTTTGGCTATAAGGCTTTTACCGCAGCCAGCAGGGCCAATAAGAATTACACCTTTCGGTTGATCCGTAATAAGATTTTTTCTCTGAAAAACTTTTCCCCTTTTTAAAAGCCATTTTTTTAGATTTTCGAGTCCCCCTGTATATTCAAAGCCTTCTGTGTCTGTATAGAATTCCAGTAATTCTGTTTTTCTTATTATCTGTTTTTTTTCGTCTATAATCGAATTAATCGATAGATGTTTTCCATGGCCTGCAATGAAGGTTTTTTCAATGACTCTTTCTATTTCTTTCATAGTAAGACCGCGGCATGAAGTTATGAAATGTTTTATAGTATTCTCGTCTTCGGAAATATTATGTTTACCTTTAAAAGTATGATGAAATAAATGTTCAATGTCTTCATATGAAGGAAGATTATATTCCAGTGTTTTTATATCTTTATCTATTTCCACCGGTAAATCCAGTACAGGAGATATAAAAATTATGTTATTATCTGTCTGTCTCAATATTCGGGACAGATTTTTTATGGCAGATTGTACATATGGATCTTTAAAATATATGTGAAAATCCAGAAGAATAAAAATGCTGTTCCCGTCAGATCTGTAATTGAGTATATGATTCAATATTTCCAGGGGGCTTTCTGTATTACCTGTAATTGTTCCGTTCTCTCTTTTTAAACCTCCCGTTACTGTCCAGTAATGAATATTTTTCCTTTTTCCTTCTATTTCATGGATATCTCTTATTATTCGTTCTTCTTCATAGGATATGATATATATCAATGGATATCTTGCCCTTAGCAATGTATCTACTTCTGATTTCTGGGATTTATAGAACACCGGTAATTACCTCCCGTAACGCGTTACGCGTTACCCGTCACGAATATAAATTATTTAGATAAATTGCCTCTACATAATTTTTATCTAAAGCTTTATTTTACGCCATTAAAAATGAGAGTTCCTGTACCGTTAAATTATAGCAGAAAAGAATAGAAGGATACAACTTTCTGAGGAGGAAAAGTATTTCATCTTATAGAATTAAGAGGTTTGAAGTAAAGGGAAGAACATAAAATAAAATACACGAAATTTGCAGGTGATTATTTATGGGAAAAGGTAATGCAGATAAATTCCTGGCAGAAGGTATTCATTTCTGGGATGGAGGCGATATTGAGAGGGCGGCAGATTTTTTTAAAAAAGCCCTTCACGAAGATCCTCAACACAGTGATGCAAATTGCAGATTGGCCATCTATTATCTGAGAAGCAGAAATTTTGAAGAATCTCTGAAATATGTTGACCAGGCAATTAAAACAGGAACGGAGAAAGAAGAAACTGTTTTTTTGAAAGCAGAATGTCTTATTCAGTTGAAAAACCCTAAAAAGGCCATAGAATGTCTTGAAGCTTCTCTAAAGAAAGGTATCACATCCGAGAGAATTCTTAAAACCCTGGGGAGGGGTTATTATGAATTGAGCATGAGTTTGCAATCTTCTCAAAATTTTGAAGAAGCTATGGCTATAGCCCAGAAAGGTCTTGAAAAATACCCTTCTTTCTCTCCTCTTTATAAACTTCTTGGCAAAATTTATTTTGAAGAAGGGGATAATAAAAGTGCAGTAGAACATCTGAATAAATATATAGAACAGGTTAAAGGTGACCCTGAAGCATATGTACTTCTCGGAGATATGTACACAGTTCTTCAGGATGCAGAAAAATCTTTGAATAATTACGGTAACGCCATTAGAATTGCTCCTGAAGCACTGTTACCTTTATATAAAATTGCCCATGTTTATTCGGATATAGGTGAATATCAGAAAGCCGAAGAATATCTTCTCAGGGTTATAGACATAGATCCAAATCTTGCTGCACCTTATGACAGTCTGGGAACTTTATACAGCAGACTCGGAGATTACGATAAAGCCATACAGCATTACGAAATGGCTATTGATATAGAACCAAACATATCCACTCTCTATTATAACCTTGGTCTCAGTTATTTTTATAAAGAAAATTATGAAAAAGCTATAGAAAATTATGAAAAAGCTTTAAAGCTTAATCCTGATGATCAGGCTTTTTATTATAATCTCGGCCTCGCCTGTTTTAAATTAAAACAGAATGATAAAGCTCTTATCAATTATCAGAAAGCTCTGACTATTGATCCAAATTTCGTTCAGGCTTTATACGGAACAGGCAGTGTATGTCTGTCTCTGAAGAAATATAATGATGCCATAAAACATTTTACAAATGCCGTAAACCTGTCCCCTGACTATGTGGCTCCCGTTTATGGCCTTGCTTCTGCCTGTGCGCAGAAGAGGGATTTTGAGAAAGCAATTCAATATTTTAACAGAGCACTGGAACTGGAACCGAATGATCCTGTTATTTATCACAGCCTTGGCAGTATTTATATAGAAAAAGTCGATTTTCAGAATGCACTGAAATGTTTTCAGGCAGCTATTTCCATTGATCCAGATAATGCTCTTTTCCATTTTACCCTTGGCAATCTTTATTCCGGCATAGGTGACTATGAAAAGGCAAAAGACAGCTACCAGAAGGCAATAGAGTGTGATCCTAATTTTGCACCTTCCCATTATGCCCTTGGTGGTATATATTCAAATCTTCAGGAATTTGATAAATCTCTTGAATGTTATGATACGGCTATCGAACTGGATTCCAAACTGGCATCGTACTATCAGGATCTGATAATTGTTTCCGATGAAGATAAAGGAGATATTCTATTACCTGCTCTGTCAGGAGAAAAGAGAAAAATTACCCGGGAAATACCGGAAAATGATGATATTGCGAGAAAAGAACTGGCAGAAAAAATAGAAGATCTCCTTGTAAATAAATATGAAAAATCTA
>CALARM010000504.1 GCA_937888925.1 uncultured Synergistia bacterium
AATGTGCCTGAAGTGATTATCAATCTTGAAGGACATGGAAGAGAAGAAATTACTGAAGAAGTAGACCTGTCCCGCACTGCAGGATGGTTTACTTCCATATTCCCTGTCCGTTTGAAGAGTTCTTCCATGGAACCGGGAACTATTATAAAATCCGTAAAAGAAATACTTCGTTCCGTACCCGATAAAGGGCTTTCCTATGGAGTGTTAAGATACCTTTCAGAATATAAAGAAGATTTAAAGAAACTGGAATGCAGAAGAGTGGGCTTTAATTATCTGGGCCAGATTGACTCCTCTATTCTTGACGGAGAGCTGCTCTGCGGAACAGAAGAATCTGTGGGCCCGTCCGTATCTCCTGAGAACGGTATAATAAATCTTCTGGATATGAACGGATTTGTTTCAAAGGGAATTCTGTCCATGATGTTTACTTACAGCAGTAATATCTGGAAAGAAGAAACAGTTAAACATATTGGAGATTCTTTTATAGAGAGCCTCAAAGAAATCATTGAACACTGTGTGAAAACAGAAGGAAAACACTTTACGCCTTCTGATTTCCCTCTTGCTGCGGTAACCCAGTCATTCCTTGACACTATAACTGAATCTTCTTCCGTAGAATCTATTTACGGCCTTACTCCTCTCCAGGAAGGTATGCTTTTCCATACCATCTATGCTCCCGGTTCCGATGAATATTCCATGCAGATTTACTGGCATTACAGAGAAGATATAGATGAAGGCGCACTGCGTGCATCATGGGAAAAAGTAATCTCCCGTCATACCATATTAAGAAGTGCCTTTGTATGGCATGACATGGAAAAACCTGCTCAGATTGTTTACAGAGACGTTCCTATCTCGTGGCACAGGGAAGACTGGACTTCTTTACAGAACATAGAGGAAAAACTGGAAAAATATCTTCTCTCAGACAGAAATGCCGGTTTTGATCTTACAAAACCATGTCTTATGAGATTTCATCTTATAAAACTAGAGGCAGACCATTATATATTCGTATGGACTTCCCATCATATCATTCAGGACGGATGGTCTTTACCTGTTATAACCGGTGAAGTAACCGCCTGTTACAGAGCTTTTATAGAAAATAAACAGGTAGAACTTCCGGAAAGTCCTCCCTATGAAGAATATATCAAATGGTTCAGGAATGTTAAAAAATCTGAAACTGAAAAATACTGGAAGGAATATGTGAAAGGTTTCTCTGTTCCTACACCTCTTAATATAGGCAGAAGATCGGTAAAATCCGACAGCCACGGTTATATGCCCAATGTAAAAGAAACAGGAGATTTTTACCCTGAAAGCTTTGCCGCTCAGGTTTCGGAGTTCGCGAGAGATCATAAGATTACGGTAAATGTCCTGTTACAGATGGCCTGGGCTATAGTTCTTTCAAAATACAGCGGTTACAGTGACGTTCTGTTCGGAGCAACTGTGTCAGGCCGTCCTGCAGAGCTCAGGGGAGTGGAGCATATGGTAGGACTCTTTATAAACGCCGTACCTGTGAGAACCAGAATAGATGAAAATATAAATATAATCTCACAGCTTATAGAGGCTCATGAGTCTTTCCAGACATCATCCAATCACTTTATGATCTCTTTAAATGAGATAAAATCTTTTACAGATTTATCTCCCGATTCTCCTTTCTTTGACAGTATTTTTGTTTATCAGAATTATCCTATAAGAGACGTGAAGGGAAGTCATGAAAAACTCAATCCTGTTGACCTGGGAGCCTTTGAAAGGACAAACTATAGTATTACAATTTCCTGCGGCATGACGGAAAAAATCTCTATGAGAGTCCTTTATGACGGAGATACTTTTGAAGAAAGTGTTATAAAAAGACTCATTGCTCATATCTATGAAGCAGCCCTGTGGATTATGAAAAACCCGGAAAAATCGATTAAAGATGCGGAAATTATGCCACAGAGAGAAAAAGAAGAGATTCTCTATGGATTTAATAATACAGAGTGGCCCTATGACAGGAATCTTATGATGAAAGATTTACTGGAAGAAGCAGCGGAGAAATACGGGGATAATACGGCTGTTACATATAAAGATGAAACAATTACTTATCGGGAATTAAACGAAAAAGCCAATGCTCTTGCCCGTGTATTGAGAGAAAAAGGTATTGGAAGAGGAAAAACTGCAGGCATCTTTATAGATCGTTCTCTGGAAATGGTAATAGCAGTAATAGCCTCAATCAAGTCAGGAGGTGTCTATATACCGGTAGATCATGAATATCCTCCTTCCAGGATAGAATATATGCTGAAAGACAGTGATTCCTCTATACTCCTTACCAGACAGGATCTGGCGGAAAAAGTAAACTTCGGAGGCACCGTTTTATACCTTGATGATGAAAAACTTTATGAAGGAGACAGGAGCAATCTTTCTTCCGTAAATGTGCCGGAAGATGCCGTTACCATCATATATACGTCAGGTTCTACGGGAAATCCGAAAGGAGTTATAACAAAACATCTGGGACTTACCCATTTCTGTCTCTGGTATAAAGAAACAAGACATTTAACTCGTGAAGATAATACGACAAAATTTGTCTCCTTCGGCTTTGATGTTACTATGTGGGAAATATTCCCGACCCTTATAAGCGGTGCCGCCCTCCATATTATAGAGAGTGATATCCGCCTCTCTCCCCATCAGTTAAATGATTATTTCGAGAAAAACAATATTACTGTGACTTTCCTGCCAACTCAGTTCTGTGAACAGTTTATGGCTCTTACGGACAATCACTCTCTCCGGTGGCTCGATACTGCAGGAGAAAAACTCAGAACTTATACAGCTCGGAATTATACACTTGTAAACGGCTACGGCCCGACAGAATACACAGATTGCATTTCATGGTTTATTGTTGACAGGCCTTATGAAAATATTCCCATAGGTAAGCCTATCAGTAACACAGGGGTTTATATTCTGGGAGAAGACGGGAAACTCGTTCCTCCATGTGTTCCCGGAGAGCTCTGTGTGGCAGGTCATGGCATGACAGGAGGTTATTTAAACAGACCTGACCTTACAGAGTCGAAATATGTAGAGAATCCTTTTGTTCCCGGCGAAAAGATGTACCGCACGGGAGACCTTGCCAGATGGCTTTCTGACGGAAATATTGAATATATGGGAAGAATTGATACACAGGTTAAAATCAGGGGCTTTCGAATTGAACTTTCGGAAATAGAACAGACCATGAAGAAGATACCATGGGTTGCCGATGCGGCAGTAATAGACAGAGATGATGAGTCAGGAAGAAAATATCTCTGTGCTTATTATGTTCCCGGCAAAGATTCTACTGAAGAAGATGACACAGGTAAAATAAAAACATTCCTTAAAGAAACTTTACCTGATTATATGACTCCCCAGTTTATTATGAAAATCGATGTCATACCTCTTACGCCGAACGGTAAAATCGACAGAAAATCCCTTCCTGCACCTGATGAGTCTATAATAAAAGAAGAATTTATCCCTCCGTCTACAGAGGTTGAAAAGACCCTCTCGGCTATATGGGAAGAGATTCTTGGCGTCAGGGCAGGTATAAACAGTAATTTCTTTGACCTGGGAGGCCATTCCCTGAAAGCAGTGACCCTTCAGAGCAAAATCCAGAAAGAGTTTGATATTACAATAAGTCTTAAAGATATTTTCAAATATTCTACCCTGAAAGAAATGTCTCTCTTCATTGAAAGGGGAAGCAAGAGAGTTGTCTCCATTTCTCATGCGCCGGAGATGGAATATTACCCCGTTTCTTCCGCACAGAGACGTATGTTCCTTATGGATCAGTTGGAAGGAAAAAGCATTACCTATAATACTCCCATAGTATTTATCATTGAAGGAGCAATTGACCATAAAAAATTAAGTGATGCCATAGATAAAGTCGTTTCCCGTCATGAATCACTCAGAACTTCTTTTCATATAAAAGACGGCGAACCTGTTCAGAAAATCCATGAAACAGTGAGGGTAAAACGTATATACAGGGAAGGAGAAGAAGAAGACATTGACGGTATCCTGAAAGAATTTATCCGTCCTTTTGACCTGTCCCGCGTTCCTCTCCTCAGGTTTGCTCTTATAAAAACAGGGCCGAAGCGGTATGTATTCATGCTGGACATACATCATATTATCTTTGACGGAGTGTCATTCCATGTATTTATGAACGAACTCATGGGGTTTTACCAGGGAAAAGACATTCAGCCTTTAACGATACAGTATAAAGATTTTGCTTTCTGGCATGAAAATCTTTTAAAATCGGGCGAAATAAACAGACAGAAACAATACTGGCTTGATGTTTATGAAGGAGATATACCGGTATTAAACCTCATAACCGATAAACCCCGTCCTTCTGAAATGTCTTTTCACGGCCATCACAGAGTGTACAGTGTAGACAGGAATATTTCTTCTTCTTTTAAAGCCATGGTAAACAGAAAAGGGTCCACTCTTTTCATGACAGGTCTGGCATGTTTTTCTCTCCTCCTGTCCAGATATACTTCCCAGGAAGATATAATCATAGGAACTCCCGGTACGGGAAGAAATATTCCTGATATAGATTCCCTTATAGGCATGTTTGTAAATACCCTGGCTATAAGAACTTCTCCCGTGAAAGAGAAAATCTTTGCAGATTTCCTGAAAGAGACGGAAGAAAGGATACTTTCTGCCTATGACAACCAGGATTACCAGTTAGATATGCTTATCGACGACCTGGGCATAAAGAGAGATGCAGGGAGAAATCCTCTCTTTGACGTAATGTTTGACATTGTGAATAAACAGGAGAAGAAATTAATAGAAGATATTAATCTGGAACCATACCCTCTGGAAGTGGATGTGGCGAAATTCGATCTTACAATGACCATCGTTGAAGAGAAAGAAGACCTCTATATCAGTATTGAATACCGTGATGATCTGTTCGTGGTTGAAACTATAGACAGAATGGCGGAACATTACATTAATCTCCTGGGAGATATATGCAGGAAAAAAGAGGGCAGACTTAAAGACATGGATATACTGTCTGAAAGTGAAAAACACAGACTCCTCCATGAATTCAACAAAACTTCAATGCCCTATAATCTGAACAGAACAATTCATGAAGTCATAGAAGATTCTGCTCTGAAGCATAGTGAAAAAATTGCAGTTGTCTGTAAAGATAGACGAATTACTTACAGTGAACTGAACAGACAGTCAGATATTCTTGCGGAAAAATTACTCTCTGCAGGAGTGAAAGATAATGAAATCGTAGCCATAATGATTTCTCAGAAACTTGAAATGATCCCCGGAATACTCGGCATACTTAAATCAGGATGTGCTTTCCTTCCCATAGATCCGTCGTACCCTTCAGAAAGAATAGAATTTATGATGGAAGACGCAGGAGTATCTGTTCTTCTTACAGATACTCAGTTGAAGACAAAGGTAAATTTCGGCGGTCATATTATCTGTCTTGACGAGGATTCTTTATGGGAAGGCACTGTAACAGAAGGAGTAAAAAGAGGAAAACCTTCGGACCTTGCCTATATTATCTATACGTCAGGCACGACGGGAAAACCTAAAGGAGTCATGATAGAGCACAGTTCTCTTGTAAACCTGAGTCTTTACTACAGGGATGTATTTACCATTTCTTCACAGGACAGAGGCACCAAATATGCAGGTTTCAGTTTCGATGCCGGCATATCGGAAATATTCCCCTTCCTCATAGCAGGGGCGGCCATTCATATAATTCCTGACGAAATGAGGCTTTCTCTTAAAGATATAAACCTGTATTTTAAAGAGAACAACATTACCCATACCTTCCTTCCCACCCAGTTTGCGGAACAGTTTATGGAACTGGAAGAAAACACGTCTCTTAAATATCTGGATACAGGGGGAGATAAAGTCAGGTTCTTTAAACAACATGATTATAAAGTGGTAAACGGATACGGCCCTACAGAATACACGGGCATAACCACTACCTTTACTATAGAACGTATGTACGACAATATTCCCATAGGAAAACCTGTGGCCAATACGGATATATACATACTTGATAGAAACGGCTCATTAACACCTGTGGGAGTTCCCGGAGAATTGAATATATCGGGAGCCGGCCTTTCCAGAGGTTATCTGGGGAGACCTGACCTGACGGCGGAAAAATTTGTAAACAATCCCTTCCGTCCGGGAGAAAAAATGTACCGCACAGGAG
>CALARM010000505.1 GCA_937888925.1 uncultured Synergistia bacterium
TCTTTTATGACTGTTCCGGGAGGCACTTTTATATATAAATCTTCGGCACTTTTCCCTGTTTTGTTTTTTTTCTGTCCAGGTTTTCCATTGTCACCATGAAAATGGGATTTATACTTGAATGAGAGGAGTGTATTCAGGTTTGTATCTGCAATAAGATATACATTCCCCCCTCTTCCTCCGTCACCTCCGCTCGGCCCTCCGTAGGCTATATATTTTTCCTTATGAAATGATACAAGCCCGCATCCGCCGTCTCCGCCTCTGACATAAATGGTTGCTTCATCAATAAACACAAAATTTTCCTTCCCTATATAAAGTAAAAACCGAAAGTAATATGTAAATTCACAACTTTCGGCTTTTAATTTTACAAACTGCCTGGATTTTATACTGCAACAGGTTGAACGTTTATAAGCTTTTTATTTTTTCCTCTTTTCTCAAAGGAAACATGTCCTTCTACAACAGAGAATATAGTATAATCTTTGCCCATCATAACATGACTGCCTGGCTTGAATTCACTTCCACGCTGACGTATAATGATTTCTCCCGGTTTTACATGCTGACCGCCAAATTTCTTTATACCAAGACGCTGGGATGCGCTGTCTCTGCCGTTACGGGTGCTTCCAAGTCCTTTTTTATGAGCAAATAACTGTAGATCTAAAGTAATCATATCTACAAGTAGCCTTTGTACCGCTACTTTCACCTCCTAAATTCAGTGCTTTATGTTAATAGAAACACTTTCAATTCCATACTTCGTGCTATTATATCACAAGAGTCATGTAAATGCAATGGACATAAAGATTAATTTTTTATATAGACAAAAAGGGTGATATAAATTATAATTATGGCGTGACGCGTGACGCGTGACGCGTGACGCGTTGGTTCAGTATTATTTTACGCGTTACGCATTACGCGTTACGTGTCACGATTTAATGGAGTTATTTATGGAACAAACAGTTTCTTCTCCTGATTATTCTTCTTCAGATTATATCGAACATAGCCTTGAAGAATTACTGCATAAAGTTAAACTTTATAAACCTGATGCCAATCTGGAATTTATAGAAAAAGCTCTCCGTTTTGCAGTATCAGCCCATGAAGGTCAGAATCGTGCATCGGGAGAACCTTATATTTTACATCCCCTGGGAGTGGCCTGTATTCTGGCGGAAGATTTAAAACTGGATGAACCTTCCATTGTGGCTGCCCTCCTTCATGATGTACTGGAAGATACAGATGTAACCTATGAAGAAATGCTTTCCATATTCGGCGAAGAAGTTGTAAATCTTGTCGATGGTGTTACAAAACTTACAAAAATCAGTGACAGTACCTCGTTGAAGGGATTGACAAAGGAAGAGAGACAGGCAGAAAATTTACGTAAAATATTCCTTGCCATGGCCAAGGATTTAAGGGTTATTTTCATAAAACTGGCAGACAGGCTTCATAACATGAGAACCCTTTCGTCTCTTGCTCTGAATAAACAGAGATCCATATCTATGGAAACTATAGAAATTTTTGCTCCTATGGCCAACAGACTCGGTATATGGCATATAAAAAAAGAGCTTGAAGATCTGTCTTTTAAATATCTTCAGCCGGAGATTTATGCTTCTCTTGTAAAGGAAATAGACGAAAAACGTGACAGAAGCAGCAAGGTATTTAAAGAAGCAACGGATCTTTTAAATAAAGAATTGATGCATAATGAAATAAAAGCTACTATTGAAACAAGGTTTAAACATTATTATGGTATATATCAGAAAATGCTGAATAAGAAAAAGGGACTTGATGAAATTTATGATTATACGGCTCTGAGGGTTGTAGTTCCTACTGTGAGCAACTGTTACGGAGTTCTTGGAATAGTCCACAGTATATGGGTGCCCCTTCCTGATAGAATTAAAGATTATATAGCCACTCCTAAAGCCAATGGTTACCAGTCTTTACACACAACGGTATTCGGTCCTTCCGGCGAGCTTATGGAAGTTCAGATAAGAACATGGCAGATGCACAGAATAGGAGAATTTGGAATTGCCGCTCACTGGCAGTATAAAGAGGGATGGAAACAGGACAGAAAGTTTCAAAAACAGATAACACCTTTTATACAGCAGCTTATAGACTGGCAGGCAGATTTAAAGGATGCAAAAGAATTCATTCAATCTCTTAAAATGGATTTTTTGAATAATCAGGTTTTTGTTTTTACCCCGGGAGGAGATCTTCTGGACCTGCCGGCAGAGTCCACACCTATTGATTTCGCCTATAGAATTCATACGGAAGTAGGTAATAAATGTGTCGGTGCCAAGGTAAACAATAAAATAGTTCCCCTTAATTACAGGCTTAAAAACGGAGATATTGTTGAAATAATAACGTCGAATGTGAGTGGCGGTCCCAGCAGAGACTGGATGAGTATATGCACTACAAGCAGTGCGAAGAATAAAATCAGAAACTGGTTCAAGAAAGAAAGAAAAGAAGAAAATATTTTAAGAGGAAAGGATATCACGGACAGGGAAATAAGAAAATTAAGAAGAATCTTCAGGGGATTTTCCAAAAAAGATCTCTTCGAAAGGGTTATGAAGAGATATCCTTTCTATAGTTCCGAGGAAGAATTCCTTGCTGCTATCGGTTACGGTGATATACCTGTAATTCAGATAAATAAGATTTTAAAAGAAGAACTTGATAATATTACAGGAAAAACTGAAGAGAAAAAATCCGAACAGACAGGGAAAGATAGTACAGAACAGAAGGAAAAGATCGATCTTTCCTATGACGGTGAAAATTTTATTCAGGTTAAAGATATAAAGAATCTTGTAATAAGAGTTGCCAGATGCTGTAACCCCCTCCCCGGAGAGGATATAATAGGTTATATTACTCAGGGCAGAGGCGTAAGTGTCCACAGGAAAACATGCCATAATTTAAAGTTTTTCTCAAATCACTCAGACCGTCTCATAGAGGTTAACTGGTCGGTAAAGAAAAAGAAAAATGTTTATCCTGTCCAGTTACTTATCAATGGATGGGACAGACCGGGACTTCTGAATGATGTAACTGCATTACTTAAAGAAGAAATGATAAATTCCAGATCTATAAATGCTTATACGGAAGGAGCAGGAGAAGCAGTAGTTAAAATGGTTGTAGAGGTAAAGGATATACAGCAGCTCAATGGTTTTATAAAAAAAATAAAAAGCATAAAAGGTATAACGATGGTTAAAAGGATTGTTCAGGAGAAGAATTAATTACAGTGAGCAGTTAGCAGTGATCTGTGACCAGTAGGGGACGCCCCCCTGTGGTCGCCCCGTATCGGTGAAAATGTGCATCACGCATCACGAACCACGCGTCACCCGTTACCCGTTAGAACCATATTACACATTACGATTTTAAAGGAAATAAACTTTTATGAGAGCAATAGTCCAGAGAGTAAAAGAAGCAGAAGTGCTTGTTGAAGAAAATGGAACTGAAACAACAACAGGTAAAATAGGGAAGGGCATTATGGTTCTTCTCGGTGTCGGGAAAAACGATTCCTCTAAAGATGTTACATGGATGGCGGAAAAAATTGCCGGTTTACGAATCTTTCCCGATGAAGAAGATAAAATGAATCTTTCTGTTCTGGATGTCTCAGGAGAAGCCCTTGTTGTATCACAGTTTACCCTTTACGGTGACTGTCGAAAAGGGAAGCGTCCCGGTTATTCCGATGCAGCACCTCCTGAACTTGCAGTGAATTTATATAAAGATTTTGTAGAAGCCCTCAAAGAAAAGGGACTTGCAGTATCAGAAGGAGTATTTCAGGCTTCCATGCTTGTAAAGATATATAACCAGGGGCCTGTCACTCTTATTATAGACAGCCAGAAAACTTAGAGGCAGTTTCGTATCTGCCCTTCTATTATGGAGATGAGCGGATTCGAACCGCCGACCTCTTCCTTGCGAAGGAAGCGCTCTACCATCTAAGCTACATCCCCTTTAACGTCTCATTATAATTTAAACTTTATATGAAGTCAAGAGATTGCATTTTTTGACAAACTATTGCTATTACCAGATTTTTTTGCTATAATAAACAGGACATGATAGGTAGTATATATAAAATCCCTGTGTGTATTCTATGAGAGGAGAGAATGAAGGTTTTTTTAGTTTATGGTAATTTTGTGTTTCATAATATTGATAAACTCGAAAATTTTCTTCAGAAAAAGATTATGACAGACAGCAAGTTATTATGGTTTTTTACAGGAGGCATTTGTGCATTGTCTCTGGTTATTATATGGAATTCATATAAGGGAGCTTCTAAAACTACGAGAAAGAAGCTTGAAGAACCTACTTATCGTAAGGTAAAAGATTTGATTTCCGAAGCAGATGAATTGCTGGATATATTAAGAGAAATGGACAAAATAAAGTAGTTTATTGAGATTAAATAAAAAAAAATAAAGGCCACCGGAGTGGCCTTTATTTTTTATGGTAAATACTATGCCCCTTTAATTCTTTCCAGTTCTTTCCCGATATTCTGGGCATAATTATCATTACCCTGTTCTTCTGCCAGCGCAAGGGCAATTTCAAGATGTTTTATAGATTCTTCCTTATTATCCTGTTTTTCATATAGAAGTCCAAGATTTCCATAGGCCTGAATTAATTTTTGATCCAGTTCTATAGCCTTTTTATAGGAAGAAATAGCTTCATCCAGTTTGTTCAGATCCGTATAACTGAGGCCAAGGTTGAAATGAGCTTCCGCATAATCAGGGTTAATTTCAAGGGCTTTGAGCCATTCTTCTATGGCATCTTCAGTCTGCCCTTTTCTTGCATAAACTATACCAAGATTGTTATGGGCATACATATCCTGAGGATCTATTTCTATAGCTTTTTTATATTCTTCTGCTGCCAGTTCCAGTTTATCCAGATATGTATAGGCAAGTCCGAGATTATTGTGGGCATAAGCATCGTTTTCATTGATTACTATAGCTTTTTTATATTCTTCAATTGCAAGTTCCAGTTTACCCTGGTAGGTGTAAGCAAGACCGAGATTGTTGTGAGCATATATGTCGTCAGGATCAATTTCTATGGCTTTCTTATATTCTTCTACGGCAAGTTCCAGTTTGCCTGAACGGGCATAGGCTATACCGAGATTGTTGTGGGCATATACATCGGTCGGTTCTATTTCCAGTGCCTGTTTGAACTGTTCTATTGCTTCATCTATTCTGTTCTGGCATGTATAGGCAAAGCCAAGATTGTTGTGGGCATATACGTCTTTCTGGTTGATCTCCAGTGCCTTTTTGTAGCATTCTATTGCCAGATCCAGTTTTCCCGCTCTTGAATAGGCTATACCCAGGTTATTATGGGCATAAAGATCGCCGGGAGCTATTTCTATGGCTTTTTTGAATTCTTTAATAGCAAGCCCCAGTTTATTGATCTTTACATAGGCTCTTCCAAGATTATTATGAACATATACATCATTGGGATTCATTTTCAGAGCAATTTTATATTCCTGTATTGCCTGTTCGATATCACCTATTCTTGCATAGGCTATACCGA
>CALARM010000506.1 GCA_937888925.1 uncultured Synergistia bacterium
TTGATTAATGAGGAGGGAAATAAACTTAAAATTTTTAAATTTGTGTCTTGACAATTGGGTCCACTTTAACCTGCCGCAAATAACATCATTGCAAACAAAAGATATAATATTAAATTTCTCTTATTTTTATTCATTGCCATTTATCAATCCTTTCAATATAAAAATTTCTGCATATGTTTATTAAATAAATATCACCCCTTATTGCTATTTTAATTCCCTATAATTTATATCGGTATTATTTCAAAAATCTCAAGAGCTTTTTTGAATATTTTATAATTAATTAAAAACCCATAATTATACAGAGTATTTTTCTCTTTTAAAAAAGGATTTAATGGAGCTGTCAGGAATAATAATAATTAATATAGAACAGGTTTTATTACTATACTCTAAATTTAGAAACCAAAATCCCTGGCAGCAAAACTTTACTCCTGCCAGAAAAATCTTTTTAAAATTAATATTATAGATTATGAAAATTAAACTAGATATTATAATACCCGTTTATTTTGCTACAGAATCAGCAGTGAACTCCATCAAAAATGTTCTCATGAATACGGACTTTAATCTATATGATACATCAGTTATTGTTGTAGCTACTTCTGCTGTACATAGAAAACTTTTGAATTTTTTTATAGATAAAATTGACCTGACTGGTAAGGTAACACTTATTACTCATAATGAAAATAAAGGATTTATACATACCTGTTACACAGGTATAAAATACAGACAGAGTAATTATAAAATTCTCCTGAATTCTGACACTTCTGTCATACCGAAATGGATCGAAGAAATGGTTGTTATTGCAGAAAAAAACCCGTCCATAGCAATGGTTATCCCGAACACCGAGTGTTTTATAGATAGGAATAAGAATTCAGTATATAACACAGTAGAAATATATTCATATCTAAACGATGTAAATACCAGTGATAATGATTTCATAGAGCTTGTTTCACCGGCAGGATTTTGTCTCCTTATCAGAACAGAATATATAAAAAACTATGACAATAATGGCGACAGTAAAGCAACAGACATGAATGTAACATATATTGCCCATGGCCTCAGACATAACTTACATAATCTAAAGGAATATAAAGAAAAAGATTTTTATAAAAAATCTCTTAATATCTTTACATCACATTACAATATACCTCTTAACTGTTTTGCCAGGTTATTGGTTGATAACGGTTCAGGCTTTACTGAAGAGAAATTAATAATAAAAAAAATAAGCAACGATGAAATTACATTAAAATTCGATCTTTCTGATTTTTATAATATAAAAGAGTTGAAATTCGAACCATTAAATGACATGTGTGCTGTCAGAATAAATAATATAATAGCTGTTACAGGAGATAAAAGAACAGATAGATGCCTTATTAAATCAAACAATGCTTTTTATCGCAGAAATAATATTTTTATCTTTACTTCAGAAACTCCTTTTATAGGAATAGATATGAATAACTCATTTAAAATATCAGAGATTATTATTCATCTGGAATATATATGTATGGGGAATAAAGTTTTTAATTACTTATATCTTCTGGAGCCAGAAGAAGAAAAAATACCTCATTGTAACCTAGAAACACATAAAATTCGAATGGATGAATTACTGAAAAAAGAACATTTATTAAATAATATTTATAACTCTCATGGGTGGAAATTTTTACTTACCTATTACAAAATAAGAGATTTTCTTCTGCCGAAAAACTCTATCAGAAGAAAATTAGTATGGTCTTTATTAAATTTTCCACAGAATCTTAAAAAGAAATTAAATCCTATAAATATGTCCTGTGATATAGCATATATATATCATGAATTTATAGATATATCTGGCTGGGCTCTATCGCCTGAAGGTATAGAAAAAGTAGAAATCCTTATTGACGGAAAATTACTTGGCACTGCCGTATATGGGAATGAGAGAACAGATGTGGGGAAGGTATTTCCCGATATTAAAGACAGTACATATTCAGGTTTTTGCTTAAAGCAAAAAAACAATAATACATACCATCTCGGAAGCACTCATACAATAAAAATTATTATAACAGACAAAAAAGGAAGAAAAAAGGAAACGGCTGTTTCTACCATTACCAGGGAACTTGCACCCGGGATTGTCAATGAAAATCCATGCGAAAAAGTGGCAAAAGAAAATGAATTTATCCCACCTGCTGTTAATAAAAATCCCTATGAAGAATGGATAGAAAAAAATGAGCCAGATGAAAGTGAACTGGAGAAACAGAAACATATAAAATTCAATTATGAACCCAGAATAAGTATTCTAATATTAAATAAAGACATAATATATTCAATACTAAATCAAAGCTATTTGAATATGGAATTATACGTGATAGATGATATAGAAAACACAGAATTATTAAAAGATAAAAGAATAAAAATCTTAATGGTAAAAAATACAGAAACTGAGATATTTAAACAATTTCTTTCTATAGCAGAAGGAGAATTTATAACCTTCATATCTCCGGCATACATTCCTTCTCTCTTTGCTCTTTATGAAACGGTAAAAATACTTCAGGAAAATCGTAATGCAGACTTTATCTATTCAGATGAAGATAGGATAACAGAAGAAGGGAAAAGATATGCTCCCTATTTCAAACCTGATTTTTCCCCGGATACCCTGAGAAGTACCAATTATATAGGCCCATGTGTTACTGTAAAAAAAGAACTGCTAAATCAAATAGATTGTCTTCTCGAAACATTTCATGGCTGCGATTTTTACGATTTAGTATTTAAATCTACAGAAAAGGCACAAAACATTGTCCATATTCCGAAGGTACTCTTTCATAAGAAACCATATACGTACAGATGGTCGGTTAATATAAAAGAAATGAAAAAAAATATCTTATTAAAAGAGTATACAGTTCCTGGCAAAAAATCTCTTTACAAATTTTCCCTTATTATTCTGAATAAAAACAGACCTGAATATTTAATCCCCTTACTCAAAAGCCTGATAAATAAAAACTGCGGCACATATTATGAAATAATAGTCGGCGATACAGGAAGTACAGATAAAAAAATTCTGGACTATTATGAGACCATAAGATCAAAAATAAAAATAGTGAAAAACCTGACTTATAATTTCAGCAGTAATTATAATTATCTGATAAATAATTACTCTGAAGGTGAGATAGCTGGCATAATCAACAATGATATTATTTTGCCTGGTACAGAGTTTTTATATAAAATAGAAAAACTCCTTTCTGAAAAAACTGCAGGAGCAGTGGGAACAAAACTTTTATATAGTGACGGAAGGCTTCAGCATGGAGGAATTTATTTCATGGAAGAAGGTAAATACAAAGGTCTTCCCTATCACAGACTTCATGGAGGAGATCCTTTAAAACTTCCTTCTGTTGAATATGAAAAAATTCCTGCAGTGACAGGGGCTTTCATGTTCTGTAGAAGAGATGATTTTATAAATATCGGAAACTTTGATGAACACTATAAAGAAGAAGCACAGGATGTAGATTTATGTATGAAATTAAGGCGTAAAGGCAAAGAAATCTTCTTTTTGAATAGAGACGGTATAATTCATCTTGAAAACGGTACAAGAGCTAAAGGAAGCGAAAGCTGGGATGACAGGGAGTACTTTCTCTGGAAGTGGATGTCTTTTCTGGAAGGAACAATACTGGGAAAAAAGATCAATCACATTTTATTAAACAGTTAGGAATTTAACGATGAAACTACTTATATTAACCCGTTTTTTTAAAAAAGGCTATGGAGTAGGACTGGTTATAAAAAAACAGATAGAGGGTCTGAGTGTTAATAATGAGGTTTATATAGCTACAGATGATGAAATTACATCAGAAAATGCAAGTAAGATAAATCTGGATTATTCAATGGTACGAGAAACGATTAACAGAGTAAAACCTGATGCTGTAATAGTTCATACCCCTCCATACTATGAACATGTGGCTCAATTCAATGATTACCCTGTCATTAAAATAGCTTTTGATCATGGAGAACCATTCCCGGGTTTCTTCAGAGATGATATTAAAGAAAGAGAAAAAATTAATATGCAAAAATATCTTGCATTTATGGAATTTCACATTCATATAAGTATTTCGGAATTTATAAAAAAATCTTCTAACATTAAATCCTCAATAGTAATTTACAATGGAGCAGACCATATTCACAGAGAAGAAAACACTGCAGAAATGGATATAAGAAAAAATCTGGGAATAGATGAGAAAAGTTTTCTTATTACAACTCTATCACGTATAGGTTCAGGCGAAAATTATTATAAAGGCTTCGATTTTCTTATAGAGATAAAAAGGAGAACCCTTGAACTAATTACAGAAAAAGATATATATTTCCTTGTTATAGGTCATGTTACTCCTGACGGTGAACCTGTAAAAGAAAAATTACTTTCGTCAAATTTTCGTGTCCTTGAAAATGTAAGTGAAGACGTAAAATATGATATTCTTTCTCAAAGTAATATATTTATTTCTCCAAGCCTCTGGGAAGGTTTCAATCTTCCTGTTGTGGAAGCACAGTATCTGGGAGTACCTTCACTGGCATTTTCCGTTGCAGCACACCCGGAGGTATGTCCATTTCACTTCAGTAATATAAACGAAATGACTGAATATATTATTTCTCTTTATAAAGACAGAGAACTGCTCAAATGGTGTGGGAGAACATGTTCTGATTATGTAAAAAAGAAATTTACCTGGAAGAATAATATATTAAAACTGGAAAAATTACTGAATAATGTATGGGAAAAAAAAGAGGATATAGTTAAAATAAAACATTTAGATAATGAGGGAATATCAGACAATTACCATAATAAAAAAATAATAGACGATCATATAAAAAGAACAGGACTCAATGCAGAAGTCCAGAAAGGGTTATTGCCAGAAACCTATAGAGTAAAATTCAATCTTAAAAAACATCACCTTATATCTATCATAATACCTAACAAAGATCACATAGAAGATCTCAGAACATGTATAAATTCAATAAAAAAATCTGATTACAAAAATTTCGAAATAATTATAGTTGAAAACGGCAGTTCTGAAGAGAATATTTTCAATTATTACGAGGAATTAAAAAAAACAGAATATATAAAGATTATTGAATGGAATAAAGGAATATTTAATTATTCGGCTATAAATAATTTTGCTGTTCCCTATGCCAGAGGAGATGTAATTCTATTTTTGAACAATGATACAGAAGTGATCAATACCGGATGGCTTACATCTATGGTTGAACATGCTGTGAGGAAAGAAGTGGGAGCAGTAGGAGCAAAATTATATTTCCCTGATAATTCTGTACAGCATGGAAGCGTTATTATAGGCATTAACGGAGTGGCAGGCCATGCTCACAGGAATTTTCCTCATGACAGTCCGGGCTATTTCGGGAGATTAAAAATAATTCAAAATGTAAGTGCCGTTACAGCGGCATGTCTTATGATAAGGAAAGAAGTCTTCAATGAAGTGAATGGGTTTGACGAAGATTATGCAGTATCCTTCAATGACATAGACTTTTGTATGAAAATAAGAAAAAAAGGATATCTTATTGTATGGACGCCCTATGCGGAATTATATCATCATGAATTAAAGACAAGAGGTACAGAAGATACGTGTGAAAAAAAAGAAAGAGAGAAAAGAGAAATAGAGCTATTCCGGAGAAAATGGAAGGATATACTTGAAGAAGGAGATCCTTACTATAATCCTAATCTCAGACTGGACAAAGAAGATTTTTCTTTAAAATCTAATTAAATATTATGAAAAAAAACTCAAAACCTAAATGGCCATTAATTATAATCTTTATCGTAATCGCTTTTATTTTAATAAATAGAATAAATCTTCAACCTAATTCTATAGTTATGGAAGTAGTATCTCCAGAAAATGATGATACTTATCAGTTATATTATGATACAGGAAATGGCTTTAACGAAACAGACTCAATAAGAACTGAAGTCAGAAAGAACAACAATACCTTAGAAGTAATAAATTTTCCTCTGCCAGAAAAACAAATAAAATCAATAAGGTTTGATCCGGGAAGCCATAAAGGAAATATAATTATAAAATCTATAAAAGTTAATCATAATTTTTATAGATTAGGATTTAATTTAACTTTATTAAAATGGAAATCGGAAAATTTTTCAAAACATTTTAAACCTCTAAATCATATCAGTAACTTTAATGAAAAAGACGGCAACGTATATATTATTGCATCTGATAATGACCCTTATTTTGTATTAAAAGATAATCTCTATAACGTAGTTATAAAAAAAATTATTATTATTAAGATTTGTCTTTATATATCCTTCTTAATTTTATTTAGTCTATTAACAAATTTTACAAAAGTCTCAACATTGCTAGTTTCCAGCGTAAAAGCTAAAGCTAATAAAATCAACGGTTTTATAAAAAAATACAGACGTATAATAATAAACTATATATCACCATCTTCATTAATTAAAAATCACATAGTAATATCAATTCTATGTATTTCACCTGTCTCTACAGGTTTCCTTTATGTTTATCTTTTTGGTGTCAATATTCCTTTCTGGGATCAATGGGAATTAGTTAGTTTATTTGAAAAAATAAATACAGGAAATCTGACCTTTCAGGATTTATTCAGTCAGCATAATGAACACAGAATATTTTTTCCACGAATAATCATGCTTATTATTGCCTTTTTAACCGGATATAATAATAAAAGCGAAATGTATTTTATAGAATTTCTCTTGTTGATAAGCCTGATTATATGTTTTCTGGTAATAAAAAAATCGTTTAACATAAATATAAAATCAATTCCTTACTGGTTTATACCGGTTCCATTTCTTATATTCACATTAAAACAGTATGAGAATATGCTATGGGGTTTTCAGATAGGATTTGTAATGGTACAGACAATGAGTTTAATTACAATTTATTTTATTTTTCTTTTATCAAAAACAGAATTAAAAAAATTCAAATATATTTACTTTATCTCTTCACTTACCAGTGGGATAATTACGTCTTTTTCATCTATTATGGGTTTATTTATATGGCCATCAGGAATGATACAAATTGTGATTTCTCAATTTAAGAAAAAAGATAAAATTGTCTATACTCTTACCTGGAGTATAACAGGGATAATAACGTGGATTATATATTTTATAAATTACCATAAACCGTGTCACCATCCTGATATGTTTATTTTTCTATATAATCCGATATTTTTTTCAAAATATCTCTTTACCTGTATAGGTACGGCCTTATTCTGGTATAAAAACAATGCTTTTCTTGGAGGAACCCTATTTTTTTTCATATTATTAAAAACTTTATACTATCTTTATA
Source organism: uncultured Synergistia bacterium (assembly GCA_937888925.1). The sequence continues at coordinate 7,293 of CALARM010000506.1, forward strand.
AGAATAAAAGATTAAAAGATAATTCGTTCTGGATAGGAGGACTGATATTTTCATTGCTTACAGTAATATCTATTTCTATTGGACGATGTGGATTGGGAATAGAGCAGTCTATGTCCTCCAGATATATAACTTTTTCTATTATTCTCTTTATATCTTTATATTTAATACTGATCGATTTAAACATGCAGAAAAAACACATATTAATAAAATCATTACTTATTTTATTAATATTTCTTATATTAATAAGTATACCTTATTCTTATACAATGGGATTTTATACAGGTAAAAATAAAAAAAATTATCTGGAAGCAACGATTCCATCTCTTTTAAACTATGGAAAAGCAAAAAAAGAAGATATGGAAAAATTATACCCTTCATCAGAAATATTAAAACAAAGAGCAGCTTTTTTAAAAAAGAATAATATGTCAATATTTAATAGAGATTTTCTGGAGAATGAATATCCTGAATATACATTTATACAAAAAAAAGAAAATAGTATAAAAGATAGTATAATAGAAAAAATAGAACTCAATAAATATGGAAAATGGACAGATAACGTATGGCCAGGTACAACGCCAGAAGATACCTTTGTAGAATATATTCTTTGTTCCAGAGCAGATTCTGACAGAGATACTGGCCAGATAAAATCAAAATCCTTTAAAATATCTGCTCCTTCATATATAGTAATGTATATAATGTACGGTCCTGACAAAAAATGTCAAATATCAGGTATAGATATAAATAATGATGATAAAATTGATATATACTATAACAATAAGTCATGCATCGAACATATATGGTACAGATGGTATTTAGATCTGACAGATTACTCAGATAAGAATATAAAAATAATTGTAGAAGATAATGGAGATGGATGGGGACAGTGGATTGGAGTATCTCAGCCAATTTTATATAAAAAAACTGACAAGTAGAAAGGTATGTATTTTATGAATCAATTCGACATATGCGTCATTGGGGGGGGAGGTCATGTAGGACTACCTCTTTCCATTGCTTTTGCCGAGAAAGGGAAAAAAGTCATAATTTATGATACAAATTATGAAACACTGGAGATTATAAAAAAAGGCAGAATGCCATTTATGGAAGAAGGTTGTGAAGGAATTTTAGAAAAGGTAATTAATAATAATCTCTTCACAACAGACAGGCCGGAAAGTATAAGTGAAAGTGAGATTATAGTAGTTGTTATAGGCACACCTGTAGATGAGCATTTGAACCCTAAATTTCGTTTAATGAAGAAGTTCTTTGAAAATATTCTCCCCTATCTGAAAGAGGATCAAATTATCGTGCTCAGAAGCACAATCTATCCCGGCACTACTGAAAAAATAAGAAATCTCCTGAAAAAACATATTTCAGATATTGAAGTCTGTTTCTGTCCTGAAAGAATTGCCGAAGGGAAATCACGGGAAGAACTGCAAAACCTGCCACAAATTGTATCAGGTTTTACCAAAGAAGCAGTAAATAAAGTGAGTAGTCTTTTTAACCTACTCACTGATGATGTTATAGTTTTAAATCCTATAGAGGCAGAAATTACAAAACTTTTAACAAACTCCTATCGTTATATTCATTTTGCTATTTCCAATCAATTTTATATGATTTGCAAGGAATATGGTGTTGATTTTGACAGGGTTTATCATGGAATGACACACAATTATCCCAGATTAAAAAGTTTCCCAAGACCCGGCCTTGCAGCAGGCCCCTGTTTATTTAAAGACACCATGCAAATTTCTGCATTTACAAACAATAAATTTTTTCTCGGACACAGTGCAATGCTTATAAATGAAGGATTACCTAACTTTCTCGTAGAACAATTAAAGAAAAAATTTAATCTTCAGGAAAAAAATGCTGGTATACTCGGTATGGCATTTAAAGCAGATATTGATGACAGCAGAGAATCCTTATCATATAAACTAAAAAAAATCCTGGAAATAGAGGCAAAGGATGTTTTTACTTCCGATCCATATGTAAAAGATGAAGATTTGATTTTAGAAGAAGAATTAGTTTCAAAAAGTGATATTATTATAGTCGGTGTTCCCCATAAAAGATATAAAAATATAGATGTAAAGGATAAATTAGTACTGGATATATGGGGACATATAGAGAATATTAAAAATAAATTTTAGGAGGTAGGGCCGGTGAAAATACTTGTAACAGGGGCGAAAGGTTTTATAGCAGGATATCTGATTGAAGATCTGTTAAATCACGGCTGGGAAGTTGTAGGGTTAGATAATCTTTCAAAATATGGAGATGTGGAGAAAAGTTATGATACACACAGTCAATACAGGTTTGTAAAAGGTGATGCCAAAGATACAGATTTACTAAAAGATCTTCTCAAAGATTGTGAGTATTTCCTGGCAGGAGCTGCTATGATAGGGGGTATTACCTATTTCCATGAATTTGCCTATGACTTACTTGCAGAAAATGAACGTATCACAGCATCTTCATTTGATGCTGCTATATACGCTTTTAAAAAGGCTAAATTAAAAAAAATAATAGTAGTTTCTTCATCAATGGTTTTTGAAAGTGGTACAGAGTTCCCCACAAAAGAAGGACATCAGTTTCAATGCCCTCCTCCTTTATCTACCTATGGTTTCCAGAAACTGGCTACTGAATATTTTGCAAAAGGCGCATGGGAACAGTATAAACTTCCCTTTACTATTGTGAGACCTTTTAATTGTATAGGTAATGGAGAAAAAAGAGCCATCTGTGATAAAGAAGTAAAATCAGGCAATATAACTCTTGCAATGAGCCATGTTGTACCAGATCTGATTCAGAAAATTCTGAAGGGACAGAATCCTCTTCATATACTCGGGAGTGGTAATCAGATACGACATTATACCTATGGTGGAGATCTCGCCACAGGTATACGTTTATGTATAGAAAGCAATAAAGCTTTAAATGAAGATTTTAATCTTTCTACTTCTGCTTCAACCAGTGTTACAGAACTTGCAGAAGCAATATGGAAAAAGATAAAAGGAGATGAGCCTTTTAAATATATAGGTGATACACCTTTTAAATATGATGTGCAGAAAAGAGTGCCTGATGTAAGCAAGGCAAAAAATATTCTGGGATTTGAAGCAAAAACAGATCTTGATACTTCTCTGGACGAAATAATTCCCTGGATAAAACATCAGGTTAAAACAGGTGGGATTTAATTATGCTGGATATTATTATACCTGTTTATAATGAAGGAGAAAATATTTCACCTACTCTGGATGAAATAAACTCAAAGATAAAAACAGAAAATCGCATTTTTATAGTTTATGATTTTGATGAAGATAATACTTTGCCTGTCGTAAAAAACTATATAAATGAAAAGAAAAAAGACAATATCCTTCTTCTGAAAAATGACTATGGAAAAGGTGTATTAAATGCCATAAAAAAAGGATTCGACACTGCAGAAGATGAAATGATACTGGTAGTAATGGGAGATTTATCTGATGACCTGTGCGCAGTCAATGAAATGTGCAAAAAAATGAAAGAAGGCTATGATATAGTCTGTGGCTCTAGATATATGAAAGGCGGGAAACAAATAGGAGGGCCATTATTAAAGAAAACTCTATCTCATATTGCAGGTTTATCACTTCATATCCTAACAGGTATACCTACTCATGATATATCAAATAGCTTTAAAATGTATCGAAAAAGTATAGTTAAAAATACAAAAATAGAAAGTACAGGAGGATTTGAAATAGGGCTTGAAATTCTAGTGAAAGCATATTTAAAAGGATATAAAATTACAGAAGTTCCTTCTATATGGAAAGATAGAACGTCAGGTACATCAAATTTCAAATTATGGAAATGGCTACCGAAATACATAAAGTGGTATTTACTTGCTATTAAAGGTAGATTTGTACGATATGCTTAAATAATGGCAAGTAAGAAATAGAGATTTACATAAGTTTGTAAGAAAATCTTTAAAGCATTTTGTTTAGTGGCAGTAGAAGATATATGTTAAAAAATGACAAAATTTTCATAAAACCTGATCTATTAAATATAGTTATGAGTATTATGTTAGCCCTGTGTATTTCAATTATAACATTTAAATATTCAGATACAGTACTTACCGGCTTTCCTGATAGATCTATAGGGGTGGCAATTATAAATGGCATTGATCCATCCAAACGTTCTCTTATTTATATTAAACTGATCTTATGCTTTCTTATTTCTTTTTTTATTACTCTTTTTTTTATTAACTTTCTTAATAATATATTAAAGAAACAAATAAAAGAATTTTATACTAAAGTTGAAAAAAAAACACTACTTTTTCTTTCATGTGTTAATGTAGTTACAATATATTTATATATACTATCAAAAGAAAAATTATTTTCCCATATAACAGTATTGTTATATTTTCTTATCTTTATATCTTTTTCTGTAATTATCTTCAAAACTATCTCTTATATTAAATATCAAAGTCTAAAATTATTTCCAGGCTATAACATTATAATAGCATTTCTTTTTATCCCTCCTGTCATATTTTTTATAATATCGGTTTTTTTCCGTATAGATTTTATCTTAACCTCCTGGTATTTTCTATGGTATAGTCTTATTCTTATAATTTTATTTATAATGTATCATATTATAAGAAAAGACTTTTTAAATAAAGTATTATTCGATAGAATAATAATATTTTCTCTGGTACCTTTTATATTCATACCAGTATCAATTCCTATGTCAAATGAACTACAATTTACTATTTCGAATCTAACAGATCGATCCCCCAGATTTATATCAGCTATTATAATTTTTATCCTTCTTATTCTTTCCTCAGTAATCTTTATTAAATGTATAAAGAAAAAGCGTGTTCCCACCTCGTCATATATTATAGGAAATATTTATTTTCCTGTTTTACTGGCTACTCTATCTGTATTTTATTACCATACTCACAGTCTTATCTTCAATGATATATTTGATCTTCATCATACAAGCGAAAGAGTAATTTCAACTCAGCAGTTATTTCAATTTAATAAAATACCATTTGTAGACATATTGCCTGCCCACGGATTGTCTGATATGTTTTTTCAAATAATCTATTCTTTAATAAATGGCTACAGAGGTATTGAAGTTCTATTATGGAATTCCAATGTAGGATTTGGCAACTGGCTTTATAATACTTCAGGCATAATCTTTTTATATTTCCTGTTCAAAAGGTTATATAATCCTTTATTCAGTTTACTGGTAATAGGTTTATTACCTGTAGGAACTTATTTTTATTCAGGTTATTATTTCAGTCTTATTCCTTTTATTGCCATGTACTGGTTACTAAAAAAACCGACTTTTTTCAGGTTCAATCTGTTCTGGTGTGTAATTCTTTTTACAGGTTTATGGACCCCGGCTTTCGGGGCTGGAGTATTGCCGTCTTCCATAGTTATTCTTTTGTTATATCACTCACTTAATAAAGAAGTAAAATGGAAAAATACTGTTCTATCGTTGTTTATTGTCATGGGAAGCTCTTTTATATTATACTTAATATTACTTGTTATGAGAGGTAAATCAGTTCTGGATACTTTTACTCTTATTATTAATTACATGAAAGCTGATAGTGCCAATTTTGGACATGTAAATATTATAAAAGATTACAATGCCCTGGCGGTTTTTCAATATTTTATTCTTCCTTCTATATCCCTGTTCTATATAGCTTTTACTGTAATAAAAATGTTAAAGAGAGATACATTAAAGAGCAATATGTATATATTATTATTTATGTCTATATGTTCACTTATTTTGCTTCTCAGAGGATTTGCCCGCCACGGACTTATTGAAATGTATAACCCGTATTATTTTGTATTACTTATTTTCACTTTACCTCTGATGTTTAACAGAGCTAAAAAATTCTCTCCTGAATTAATATTCTTAGGCCTTTATTTAGTCTATATATCCATATTTCCATGTTATAGCACACTTATAAAAGAAGGTAAAATTTTTGAATATAGAAAATGGCATAAAAAAGAAAGCAGAATAGTTATTAATAATACATCACAGTACAGAGAATTAAAGAATTTTTTTAATAAGTATATGGACAAAAATCAGACCTTTTATGAATTTATAATGGCTCATTTCCTCTATGTTTTTACTGAAAGAAAGCTGCCCTATTTTAATTTAAGCGGAACTCCTGTTTATGGTTCTGATAAAAGTCAGATTATATGCCTTAAAGATCTGAAAGGACTTTATGAGAAAAATGAACTCCCTTTTGTTATATTCAGAGATTCTGAATGGTGGGGGGATGAGGTAGATGATATACCAAATTCTGTAAGATGTTACAGAATTGCAGAATTTATATATAAAAATTATAAACCTCTGGGTACTATTCATACATATGATATATGGGTTGCAAATAATTTTAATAAATCTATAGATAGGCATGAAAATTCCATATCATTAACATTAAAAAATAATGATAATACGAAATTAAATGACATAGTAAAAGCAAATTATAAAGAGAATAAATTTTCCCTCATCTGTGGAAATTATGACCCTTATATTTATAATTTTATTCATCTGGAAGGTTTAAACTATTTAGATACTAATAAATACTGGTCTTTAAAAATAAAATATAGAAGTTCAAGAGAGGGAGATTTACAAGTTTTTTATTCCTTAAATAACATACCATTTAACGAAGAGGACAGTATTAAAGTAAAAGTAATAGCTACAGATAATGAAAATTCAGTTGAAGTTCCTGTGTTACTATCAATAGAAAAAAACAAACTCTGTGATATAAGGTTTGATCCTCCATATAATTCAGAATTTAAGATAGAAGGTATTGAACTTATACAAAAGGATAATAATTTAATAGCTCTTAATAATACGGTTCAACATTTCAATCTGATGAAATTGCCTTATATATGGGGGAATTATGATACGAAAAAGGCATCAGATGAAACAAAAATTTTATGGGAAAAAGAAATAAATAAATTTCTTGGAACGAATGAAGTTATGGAAATAAATTTTCCTTCCCGGATAGATAAATCAACAGGCAACTACCTTCATCTTAGATTAAAATCTGACTCTTATGTAAGAGCCACCATTACATACGGTAATAATATTAAAAGTTCTTTTACTTTTGATATTATACCTTCAAAAAAAGTTGAAAATTATCTGATACGAATAAGCAGTCAATGGTTATGGAACAGTGAAAGTATAAAATCTATAACTATTAAATCTGATAATCCTTTATGGATAGATCAGATTCTAATAAGAAAAGGAGACTGAATATGCCAGAAATTGAAGTTTCTTTTGTTATACCATGTCTTAATGAAGAGAAAACTATTGAAAAAGCAATAAATATGGCAAAAGAAGCTATAAAGAAATTAAATACAGAATGTGAAATAGTAATTTCAGATAATGGTTCTACAGATAATTCTACGAAACTTGCAATAGAAGCCGGTGCCAGGGTTGTCCATACAACGCTAAAAGGATACGGGAATGCCCTCATTTACGGTATAAAACTATCACATGGTAAATATATTGTCATGGGTGATGCAGATGGAACATATAATTTTCGTGAGAGTGTTCTATTTATAGAAAAGTTGCGAGAGGGAAATATTGATCTTGTTATGGGCAGCCGTATTACTGGTAATATAGAAAAAGGTGCCATGCCATATCTCCATAGATATCTTGGGACACCGGTATTAACCTATCTTATAAGGAGATTTTTCAAAATCAAAATATCCGATTGTAACTGTGGAATGAGAGCTTTTACAAAAGAAGCTTTTGAAAGTATGAATCTTGTAAGCGGAGGAATGGAATTTGCATCTGAAATGTTGATTAAAGCCGGTATATTAAAAATGAATGTCTGTGAAATTCCCTGTAGCCTTTATAGGGATACAAGGGGAAGGCCTCCTCATTTAAGAACCTGGCACGACGGGTGGAGACATCTGAAATATATCATGATATTTGCCCCGAAATACCTTTATAGAATACCCGGTATGTTTCTACTTATATCCGGTCTGGCTTCAATTATTATTCTCACACATGGAGTATGGAAAATAGGAAATATTACTTTTGATTATCATTTCATGTTTCTTTCTTCTCTTTTTCTATTGTCAGGGTATCAAATACTATGGCTCGAAATTTTCGAGAAGTATTTTGTAAGTTTTGCAGGATATTTTCCTGGAACTGAAAGAAAGGATTTTAACCTTGAAAGACATCTTCTACTGGCTGTAATTTTTTTTATAACAGGACTATTAATTGGAGGTTATCTTGGTATTAACTGGATAAAAAATGGACAGGCCACTTTTTGGGAAAAACGTATGTTTATAATCAGTGCTGATGTCCTGTTTTTTTCTATCATGACCTTAATGAATTCATTTATTGTAAGTATGATGGATACAAAAATTAGAAGATAGATATTATATATGTAATCTGTAGGAATGTGTTTATGAGTAATTTTCTAGAACACATGAACAACAAAGAAAAAATTCTAAAAATATTATTTGACGGCATAATAAACTGCACCGAAAATATTCAGGAGGATTTTCCAGAAAAAAATAGAAAATTAGAAAGATATATTTTGCCTGTAATGTAAATTGATTGAAATGCTAAAAAAAATAAATCTATTATTTTATTTTTCCCCTCATAAATCTTTTCTTTTTATAAGTTTATTCTTCGGTATAATCTTTTTATTTGTAACTCCTCCTTTTCATGCTCCTGATGAACCCAATCATTTTTATCGTGCTTTTCAGGTTTCTGAATTTAACAGTGGTACCAGTCCCATACCGGCATCACTGGAACTTACTGTATCCAGGATCTATTCTTTCGTTTCACCGGAACACAGGCAGGAAAAATTACAGATTAAAAATATTCTTTCTCTTCTGGATATAAAACTTGAGCCAGACAATAGAAAGCAAACATTTTTACCGGGAGCAAAATATTCTCCCGTTCCTTATATGCCTCAGGCAATAGCCATTTTTGCAGGAAAATTATTTAATGCTTCCCCATTAATACTTATGTATGGAGGAAGATTATTTAATTTACTGGCATGGAGTTTTCTTATATATTTAGCTATAAAAATAACACCTGTTTTCAAATGGGTCATATTTTTACTGGCCTTATCTCCAATGTCCTTATTTCTGGCTGCATCTCTTTCTGCAGATTGTATGACAAACGGGTTGTCATTTCTGTTTATTGCACTGGTACTTCAATATGCTTTTGATAAAACAAAACATATAAGAAATATTGATTTATTAATTTTGTTCCTGTTATCAATATTAATGTCCCTTTGTAAACAGGGGTGTCTGTTCTTTATTATCTTTTTATTTTTACTGATACCTTTAGAAAAAATTGGCAGTAAAAAGAAATTTTTCTTTATATTTTTTCTATTAATATTATCGAGTATAATAACCATAACACTGTGGTCATATTATGTAAGAAATTATCCTGAAGGTGTTACATGTTATGCATTAAAGGATTATATATCCTTTAGCAAACAATTGTCTTTCATATGTGCCCATCCATCAATATATTGTCAGGTAGTTCTTCATACATTAATTACAAACAGATTTTTCTATTTAAGTAGTTTCATCGGTAATCTGGGGTGGCTTGATACACCTTTACCGGATTTACTTATATATTCCTATTTTATCATATTAATTTTAGTTTCTCTTATGGATAATAATAAAGATATAAAAATTCTTTTAAAAGATAAACTTATAATGACTGCAATATCAATGGTAAATCTGCTTGGAATTCTTACTATATTCTACCTGACCTGGACACCGGCAGGTGGAAATATAATTCTCGGATGTCAGGGTCGATATTTTATTCCATCAGGCCCTCTTTTCTTTTTGTTATTTTATCATGATAAAAAAATATAAACCCTTTGTACCAGTTTTATATTCTATAGTTATATTAATTATTACAGTTAATGTGCTTATAAATAGATATTATTACAGAGATATAATCTATCCGGATTTATCTGATCTTTTATCTATTAAATGTCCATCATCCAGAATTATTTTTTCAATAGATATAATAAATAATCTCATAATCAAGCAGCAAAGACAGACGTTAAATCTGCATGGAGACAGTATTACTGTTACAGGATGGGCGGTAGATGGTAATAGAAAAACTGATGCAGGAGGAGTTTATATAGATATTGACGGCAGGCTGTTTCCTGCTTCTTATGGACTGAATAGACCTGATGTTGCAAAGGCTTTTAGTAATTCATCATACCAGTATTCAGGGTTTGAATGTGTAATTCCTGTTTCCAATCTCATAGAGGGACAACATACTCTTTCTATAAAGATATTAACAAAAGACAGAAAAGCATATTATAACACAGAGCAAAAATTAATGTTTAATATAATGCCTGATCTGGCAGACCTTATGGTGTTACACAGTTCGACAAATTTTGCGATAGATATATTAAACGGCCTTACTGTAAATCAGGAAAAACAGCCTTTACAACTGCATGGAGACAGTATTACTGTTACAGGATGGGCGGTAGATGGTGATAAAAAAACTGATGCAGGAGGAGTTTATATAGATATTGACGGCAGATTATTCCCTGCTTCTTATGGACTGAATAGACCTGATGTTGCAAAGTCTTTTAATAATTCATCATACCAGTATTCAGGGTTTGAATCTATAATTCCTGTTTCCAATCTCATAGAGGAACAACATACTCTTTCTATAAAGATATTAACAAAAGACAGAAAAGCATATTATAACACAGAGCAAAAATTAATGTTTAATATAATGCCTGATCTGGCAGACCTTATGGTGTTACACAGTTCGACAAATTTTGCGATAGATATATTAAACGGCCTTACTGTAAATCAGGAAAAACAGCCTTTACAACTGCATGGAGACAGTATTACTGTTACAGGATGGGCGGTAGATGGTGATAAAAAAACTGATGCAGGAGGAGTTTATATAGATATTGACGGCAGATTATTCCCTGCTTCTTATGGACTGAATAGACCTGATGTTGCAAAGGCTTTTAATAATCCATTATATCAATATTCCGGATTCGAATGTGTTATTCCTGGATCCGCGCTCATAAAGGGACAGCATAGTCTTTCTATAAAAATATTAATAAAAAACCAGCCATTATATTACAGTTCCGAACAAAAAATAATTTTTAATATTTCACCAGAGTGATATGTATTTTTCCTTAAATTTATGTTAAAGAAAGTAAATATTTATGGAAGTCAATAACGGAAACAATGATATACTTGTAATTATTCCTGCTTATAATGAAGAAAAAAATATTTCATTCATAATAGAACATATAATTAAAATGGGTTATAAAGTTCTGGTAGTAGATGATTGTTCTTCAGATAACACTGTATATATAGCACAAAAAGCTGGAGCTATAATTGTATCTCATTCAATCAATCTCCGCTATGGCGCTGCCATTCAAAGTGGATACAAATATGCATTATCAAGAGGATATAAATACGTGGTTCAACTAGATGCTGACGGACAGCATAATCCTGAAAATATTCCGGAACTGTTAGCTCCTGTTATAGAAAATAAAGCTGATCTTGTAATAGGTAGCAGGTTTCTTGGTAAATGTGATTATAAAATTCCATTTGTAAGGAACATTGGAATTAATATATTTTCTTTTTTAACATCTTTTATAATAAAACAAAAAATAACTGATCCTACAAGTGGTTATCAGGCTTTAAATGAAAAAGTAATGAAATATTATGTTACAGATTCATTTCCCCATGATTTTCCAGATGCAGACGTTATCATAAAAGCACATAAGAAGAACTTTAACATTATGGAAATCCCGGTCCATATGAGTGACAGAAAAAATGGATTTTCTATGCATGAAAAATTTTTTTCTATTGGATATTACATATTCAAGATGTTTCTTTCAATTTTTATCGAATTATTAACCAGGAAAACGTAAAGGATTAATGAAAATTATGCCTGCAGTACAAAAAACATTTATTTTACTGATAATATTTCTGGTATTTGTAACAGTTATATATTTTATCAGAACGAAACAATTAAAGGAAGAGTATTCGTGGATATGGTTTTTACTAACCTTATCAATGCTAATAGTAATAATAAAACTGGATATTTTAATTAAAATCTGTAATATTTTAGAGATAAAAACCCCGGCCTTTCTCTGTATATTTATAACAATTATATTCTTATTATTACTCTGCATTCAATATTCTACTGTAATATCTAGACATAAAACAGACATCAAAAATCTTGTTCAAAAAATTGCCTTGCTGGAGAATAAAATAGATGAAACTTATGATAATAAAAATACAAATGAATAAGTATGAAATGATTATACCTGTTTCTAAGATTTACAGAGGTTAACAAATTATTAACATATGTATGAAATTTCTGTGATAATGTCTATCTACAAAGAAAAAGAACATATACTGAAAAGATCCATAGAATCCATTCTAAATCAGAGCTTCCGGAATTTTGAATTTATTATCGTAATTGATAATCCGGATAATAAAGAAGCTATAACATTAATTAAAAAATATGCCACTCAGGACAGTCGTATAAAATTACATATAAACGTCTGTAATAAAGGTATAGGAGCCAGTTTAAATAAAGGAATAAATCTATCACGCGGAAAATATATTGCCAGGCAGGATGCAGATGACGAATCTCTGCCGGAAAGGTTTGAAAAACAGATAAAAATCTTCAGGGAAAACCATGACATTGATGTGGTAGGAACAGGACTTGAATATATAGATGAAAATGGAAATACTATAATGAAGAGATATTATAAAGAAAAAGTAATGAATCAAATCAAACGATACTCTCCCCTGGCACATCCTACGGTATTAAATAAAAAAGAAATTTTCGAAAAATATGGTTATTATAATAAATATAATAATGTTAAAGGTGTGGAAGATTATGACCTGTGGTGCAGATGGTATTTAAAAGGTGTAACGTTTTATAATATTAAAGAAATACTGTATAAATACTATCAGAGCAGTGATAATGTAAAGAACAAACATACAAAACTGCAATTATGGAACACTATTAAAACAAAGTTTAAATATTGTTTACAATTACATTATGGAATTATAGATTATCTGTATCTTTTCTGTGAAATATGTGTTCTCCTCCTGCTACCAGATAAATTAATAACCGGATTATTTTATATTATTACAAGGGAATGCAGTAAATTTCAGATGAAAATCCACATGCAGAAACACCAGTAAAAATTAAAGAAACATCCGGATGGGAGGGAGTGGAATTAAAAATCTAAAAATAACCGTTATAACACCATCATTAAATCAGGGACATTTTATCGAACAAACCATTCAGAGCGTCTTAAGTCAAAATTATCCTGATCTGGAATATATCATAATAGATGGAGGATCAACAGATAATACACCTGATATTATTCAAAAATATAAAAATAAAATAACATATATCTCTGAAAAAGATAACGGACAGACAGAAGCAATCAATAAAGGGCTCAGAATGTCTTCAGGCGACATAATCACTTATCTGAACTCTGATGATCTGTATTTGCCTGATACATTAACGCATATTAATTCTTTCTTTAAGCTAAATCCTTATGCAAAATGGGTTACAGGAGATTATATCATCATAGATGAGAAGAATAAAAAAATCCAATCTTTTGTAGTTACATATAAAAGATTACTGAGATTTATACCAACATTCACAATGTTATCCTTCACTAATTTTGTAGTTCAATCAAGTACCTTCTGTAGAAGAGAAGTTATCGATGAAACAGGTTTTTTTGATGTTTCGTTAGATTATGCTATGGACTATGATTACTGGTTAAGAATAATAAAACAATATCCTTTATACGTTATAAATAAACCACTTTCTGCTTTTAGAATTCATAAATCATCAAAAAGCAGTTGTAAATATCAAATGCAATTCAAAGAAGATTTATATATCTCTACAAAACATAGTAATAATAAATTAATACATGTAATGCATAAAATTCATAATCACTTAATTGTGTTATCTTATAAATTATTAAAATAAAGACGACTTTTTATGAAAATTCTATACGATCATCAAATATTCAGCTATCAGAAATTGGGAGGAGCTTCACGATATTTTTATGAACTGATGAATGAATTCAGTAATATTGAAGAGATTGATTTCCATCTGGCCATATTTTATTCGGATAATGAATATCTGAAAAATGCTGCTTTTATGAAATGTAGAGATTTAATGAAGAATATACAATTTAATGAACGAATCAGATTATTTAAAATTTTTTTTATATATTTAATAAATAAATGGATCAGTAAAAAATTAATCTGTAAGGAAAACTATGATATCTTTCATCCTACTTTCTATGATCCTTATTTTTATCCTCTTACAAAGCCTTTTGTCTTAACTATACTGGATATGATACCTGAAAATTTTCCTGATATGTTTTCTTCCAGATGTCTGTATTCCAGATTTATAACCAATAAGTGGATAAAAGCAAAAAAAATACTGGCACAGAAAGCCAGTAAAATCATTGCTATTTCAGAACATACTAAAAAAGACATTATAAAATTTTATGGTATTGATGAGAAAAAAATAGAAGTTATATATTTAGGTAATTCATTAAAACAATCTAACACCTTAATTTCTCATACTATTACACTACCAGATAAATATGTACTTTTTGTCGGCGCCAGAAGTCGTTATAAAAATTTTGATAATTTTATAAAAGCAATGGAAAAAATATTAAAAAACTATAAAAAGTTAAATATAGTCTGTACAGGTGGAGGAAAATTTACTTCAGAAGAAATTAAATTATTTATAAAACTTGGTATTAACGATAGAATTCATCAATACAGCGTTAATGATGATATATTAGGAATTATATATAAACATGCCATTGCTTTAGTTTTCCCATCTCTTTATGAAGGTTTTGGGCTACCTGTTATAGAAGCTTTTTCCTGTGGTTGTCCTGTCGTATTGAACAATTCAAGTTGTTTTCCTGAAATAGCAGGAGACGGAGCAATATACTTTGATGGAAATGATATAGAATCAATACAAAATATTATAGAAAAAGTGCTTTATGATGAAGCGCTCAGAGAAGAACTTATTTGCAAAGGCAGGGAAAGAGCTAAAGTATTTACCTGGGAAAATACTGGCAGAAAAACTTTTTCTTTGTATAAAAATACAGTAAAACAGGGCCGGGTATAAAATCCACGGAGAGTATAAGATAGGAGTTTACACAAAATCTATGACACTACCCACATGCCATGTTCCACTGCAGAAGTCAGTGGGATTTCCCGGCGATTGTAAAGATATTACGGGGGTGAAAATTACCATATTTCACCCCGTTTTTTTTACTCTATAGTTATATTACCATATACGAGTGAAGGCTTTTCTGCCTTTAGCTTAAAAGCCTCCATATCTCGTTCACTGTAGAATTTCTTCAATGCAGAAAGCCTTGCACTTCCTTCGTGAAATCCTTCATTCTTTAATCTTTCTATTTCTTCCCGTATATCTTTTCTTGTTTCTACAATATTATTTACTATAGCACCGTAATTTTTCTCATTCCTCTCTATGAGCTTAAATACTTCTCCAATAAGCTCTTTCCTGCGTTCTTCATTTGTTAAGGGTTCACCATATTCAGGGTTATAGCCTGTATAAGAGCTGTTAAATTTCAGACTTTCTTTTTCCCATAGCTCAATAAAACTCTTTTTATATTCATCTCTGCGTTCAACAGTTTCTGCAATTTCAGGTTCTACAGAAGCCATAACAGATGTTCCCAGATTTTTATTCAACCCTCTGTCATTTAGATTAGTATTACCTGTTACTAAAACCCTGTCTGTGACAATCATCTGAGAGTGAACTTTTCTGTCACATGCCGGTTCTGCACCATTCAGAATAGCCCAGTGAACAGGTATTCCGGCATCTTCCAGGAGCATACAGGCTTCCATATTACTCTCTGAAGGTTCCAGCACTATTCTTACATCAAATTTTTTTCCCTGCTGATCCATAATCTTTTTCTTATCTATAATCAGTTTTGCCATATCTTTTGATAAAGAAGAGAAAGGACCATAAAGAAATTCTTCAGCGCTGTTTATAGCATGAAGAACAATCCCCTGTATTTCTGCCTGAGAAGAAGCAACTGTTAAGGTATGAACACCGGTATTTTTCCCTTCCGGTAATTTTATGTCCTTCAGGCATGTAAGATTTTTTTCAGAAGTCAATTGTTGAAAACACTGTTGAAATCTGTCTGCTATTCTTTTCCTTCCTCCGTCTTTAAGCCGAAATGTAATTTCCGGGTCGTCACTCATAAGATTTGCCTGAAATTTTGCTTCATTTAAACCGCTATAGCCGTACAATGTTACTATATCATCTATAGAGGGTCCGTATTTTTTAAGTTCTTCAATAATACGAATAACCTTATCAGGAGTATTTTCAGCAGATTCTATATATGCCTGACTTTCCGGTGGAAGAAGAGAAGTAAGAAAATGTCGAAAACCTTCTGATGAAAGGAAAATATTACATCTTTCCTTTTTACTGCCAGTGGTTTTAAAACCTGTAGTCAACACTTCAAAATCCTCTTTACCTAAAACCTCTTCCATAGATTTTCCGGAAGAAACCTTTACATCTTTTGCAAATTTCTCTGTAATTATTTTTGCTGCAGGGCCTTCTATAACCATACCGTAATCTATATTCTCCCCTGACCTTTCCTCTACGTTCATTCCGCTGATTAATACCTTTTCCCCCGCTCTTAACAATTTCCTGTGAGCCAGATCGGTAATATCATTTTTTTCGGTCACACAGATACCGCAGTCAGTCCCATCTGTTTCTTTTAAAAGAGCTTCTATAGTTTTAAGACACCTATAAAAACTGGAAGCATCTGCATCTCCAAATCTTTCATAGATAAATCCTTCTCCCGGGTTAACTATTACCCTTATCTTATGTCCTGCCCTGGCTGCTTTACCGATCTTTTCATATATACGGGAATCTTCTAAAAGATAATACTGAATATCTATTTCCTGAGGCGGTGTACCGGGTTTTATATCCAGCAGACGATTCATTTCTTTCCATATTTCTTCATTTTCAAGTGTTACCAGATTATTTCCCCTGATTTTCACAGCATCATCATCAGAAGCAAGCTTATTATAATAAGTTCCTGTTTTCTTTAACCCTGATTGAGTAACAGGAAAACTTACAGTATGAAAATATTTTGCTACATCTTCAGGAACAGGTGAAATTTGTTGACTGAATTTCTGGAAAAAAAGGTGTTTTATCTCACTTTCAAGTTGTTCTATCTTTTTTCTTATTTTAAGTATTTCTACATGATTGGCATAAAGCTCTTCCCCGCCAAGATACACCGTATTCCAGCCATGAAGGGATTCGTGAATAGATTCAATATACTCCATACGGTCATTTAATTCTTTTATTTCACTTCTTTTCTGCTTTATAAGAGAATCAATAAATCCTGGATTAAGTGCAGACGTTTCTTCAGATAATTTTCTGAAATTTCCACTGAAGGTATTTACAGTGTCTTCACATGAAGACATAATAAAACTATCAGGCCTCTGTGGCATAATATTTTTATTAATACCTGTAATGAAAGGCCTGTTAAAACTGATGTTAGATAAAGCTGTTATCATGATTATTACCTCCTGAATAATATTTTATTTATTAATCTTATAAAAATATAAAATAGAAAGGTAAAACATGAAAGTAACATGGCGGTAACAATTTCTCATGAAGGATATTCCGGAGTTTATTAAAAATAAAAATCTATAACATTTTCGATAGTCTGCGGAAAAGCATCGACTGATTAACGTTTCTTCTATGCACAGATAATTCTTTTTATTCATATAAATTTATGTTATAATTATAAAAACATTGAAAGGAGAAATATTTAATGTCAGATGAAATTTTAAATAAAATACTTGAAAAATTAGATATACTTGAAAAAGGACAGGATGAATTAAGGGTTGAAATCGCTAAAGGACAGAATGAATTAAGGGCTGAAATCGCTAAAGGACAGGATGAATTAAGGGTTGAAATCGCTAAAGGACAGGATGAATTACGTAATGATTTCAACAGCTTTAGAGAAGAAACAAATAAACGTCTGGATAGAGTGGAATTTGAATTTATAGACACAAGGATTACAATAAAAAAAGAGATAATACCTGTAATAAATATCATGGCAGAAAATCAAAAAATTATGTTCAACCATGTAACCAATCTGACTACAACGATGGAAGACCTGAAACAGGAGGTAACTGCTATAGGACACAGAGTAAGAGAACATGAAGAAAAACTGGAAACCTTATTGTGATACCGCAATATTTTCACTTCTCTGCAATATCTTATGTTCATAAAAAAATCATATTATTATTTATAATATTATATATCATATCAGGCTGTAAATTCACTCAAAGCACTCCCACTCCCACACCTTCGTCTGTACCAACCTTTACACCCGTCCCTCCCACACCTTTACCTGTTCATTTCTATCAGACAGGTACTATAATTAAATTTGACAGAAATGGAAATGGGAGGAATTTTTTTGTCTCAGGGTGGAGTGAACCGGAAGAAGGTTTTACGCGGACATGTGAGAAAAAGGCAGAACTGGTTTTTCAGATAAATCAGGAAGAAATAACATGTGATGTTATTATGCGGGTTAATCTTGAACCGGATATAGCAAAAGGTAAGAGACAGAGGGTTTATATATATGCAAACAGCAGGAAAATCGGGGAATGGAATGTCTCTTCACCGGGTGAATATAAGATTATTATACCTGAAGTGAGCTTGATGGATCCTCTCCTGAGAATAACCTTTGAATTACCTGATGCATTTTCTTCGAATAGTCAGAGTATGGGAGACAAACTGCCTGTATCTGGCATCAGGGTAAAAGACATGATATTAACGGAAATATACCGCCCCGGTGAACAGATCAGCTTTATTAAAGACGGAAACGGAGATTTTTACAAAGGCCAGGGATGGAGTAATGGTGAAGATAATTTTACATGGACAGGCGGGAAAAAAGCTGAAGTAAATATACCTGCCGGTGATATCAAAGGAAAACTCATCCTGAAGGTCTTTACAGGAGGCCTTTATAATCCGGGGAAACTTGAGGCACAGAGAGTGAATGTTTATGTTAATGGCAATAAAATCGGTCAATGGATTGTCAGAGATAAAATGGAATATACAATCACATTGCCGGAAGGTTCTATTATAAAGAATAATATAAATATTGTATTTGACCTCCCTGATGCAACTGTGCCGGGGAAGATCGGATTACCCGGCAATGATGGCAGAACACTGGGATTATGTGTGGAATATATTATGCTGGAAGCAGTTCAGAAATAACTTACAACATCTTCTATACCACTCTCAGGCTCAATATCGGGATTATAACCGGCAGCTATAGATTTTGAAATATCAAAATCCTGATTGAGACTCAATATATCCACCTTTGAGACCGAAAGAAATGGATCTTTCCCGGGACATAGCACAGAAAAAGCTCTTTCAAAGAGAAAAGCCAGAGGCACAGCTATTACCCTGGGAACAGTAACAAAAGTAATATTTACGCCGGATTTTTTTGCTACAATATGACTCATCTCTGAAATAGTCAGGGCTTTTCTGTCTGCAAGTATATATGTTTCCCCTGCCCTGCCCTTTAAAGCCATATCAATAAATCCTTTGCAGAGATTATCTATATGAACCATATGAATCTTATTTTTACCGTTTCCGATAATAACAAATCTCCTCTTTTTTATCAGATTGATGAGTTTATAGAGAAAGCCATTGTCTCCCGGTCCGTAAACTATAGATGGTCTTATTATAATAGTATTTTTATAATTGAGACAAATTTTTTCTGCTTCACTTTTAGATTTATGATAATTTCCCCATGGATTCAGAGGAGAACTTTCCGAAAGCCCTGTACCAAAGCCCATAACCCCTACAGTGCTACAAAAGATGAATTTTTTAACATGACAGGAAGCTTCCAGGAGTTTTTCTGTCAGAAAAATATTGGATTTTTCATATGCTTTCCAGGGTCGGCAGGTCTCTCCCCTTAAAGCGGCAAGATGAAATACTATATCCACATCTGACACAGAAGCTTTAAGTAAAGAATCATCGAATAAATTACCCTGAAATATTTTTACTCTTTTGTCTATTTTATCTATATTTGAAGTTTCTCTGAGAAGGACTCTTACATTATAATTCTGAAGGAGGAGTATTTCAAGAAATCTTTTACCTGTAAAGCCGGTGGCGCCGGTAAGAAGTATATTCATATATAAAGTTTCTATCTTTCATTGGCTTCATCTCTGTTGAATTTAAATTCTTCCGTATTAATTTTTATAATCGATAGAGAATTAAATACTTTTTTTACTACAGGTTTAATTATTACTTCCATTTCTTTATCCAGGTAATTATCAGGAAGGTCTATTAAATTTTTTAATTCCTTACCTTTTACAAATTTTTTATAAATTTCAACTGACATAAAAATGTCACTTCCTATTTTCAAATTTCTCTGAATCTATTTTACCATGAAAGGGAAAATGTTCAATAATATTTTTTTTACCTTAAAGGGTTTTACTCTTAAAAAAATTGCGCTATAATTATGAGAAATTTCAGCAAATAATCCTCCTGTCACGCGTTACGCGTTACGCGTTACGATAATACAGGGACATAATGCACAAAGGAGCAAATGTTATGAGTAACAAATTTCCCTCACTGGAAGCCATACTTAAAGCATGTGAGAACTCTGAAAAAAAGGTAACTTATTTTGTACCGGCACTATGGACCTTAGATCCGATGAAAGGTATCGAACAACTCGCCGAAATGGTTAATTCAGGAGATGTCATACGTCCCGTATCAGTAGAATCTCCCTATAAATTAATAGAAGAAACTGTAAGGAATATACTGAAATATAATAAAGAGCATGGTGAACCGGAAAAAGATATAGACATAAAAACAGGGAAAGGTATAAAAGCAGTAAATTCCCTTGCAAGGGTACTGTCTATGTATGATCATAACGGTGATGGCTTTATAGGCTCTTCCGGCACAGAACATATTATCCTGAATTCGGAAGGTATCTGTGAAATGGGAACCTTTATAAAGAATATTCTTGTTCTTCCCTATCTTAAAGCACTGGGGTTCAATACAATCCATCTTCAGCCTATAACGGAAATAGGAGTGTACGGAAAAAAGGGAAATCTGGGCTCTCCTTTTGCCATAAGAGATCCTTTCTCTATTGACCCGAACCTTGCAGATCCGCTTTTTGAATTTAATGCGGAAGAACAATATCTTGCTTTTATAGAAGCTGCCCATGCCCTGGGTATGATGGTTATTCAGGAGGTAATCCCCAGGACTCTTTCCATTGACTCCAAGATTCTTGAGAAAAACCCTGAATACGGCTACTGGATAAAAGAAGGTTC
>CALARM010000507.1 GCA_937888925.1 uncultured Synergistia bacterium
ACAACAAATTTAAGATTTTGAAAAAAGTGTTTCCATTTTTCATGATTTGGTAAAATGCCAATATGCACCATGTCAGGTGTAGTAATGATAATACCGGCATTTTTTCTGAGTTTTCTCCTTGTTTCCTCATGTGTATCACCGTCATATATGCCGTAATTAAAATCTCCGTAATAGAAAGCATAGTTGTATTTTTCAAGCCTTGCAGCCTGATTCTGCGCCAGAGCTTTTGAGGGAAATATATAAAGGGCTTTATTGGATGTGTTACCCATGATAGATTCAATCACAGGGAGGTTATAACAGAGAGATTTTCCGCTTGCAGTTCTGGTAGATATAACTATATGTTTTCCTTCTCTTATGGCATTTATAGCATCTACCTGGTGGCTATAAAAACGGGTAAGATTTCCTTTCTTCAATATTTCTTCCAGTCTCCAGTGAATCGGACTTTTCAGTTCACCATAAACCGGTTCTACGGCAGGAAGATTTTTTTGAAATACTATTCCTTTTTCTTCCCCTATTTCCTGAAAAAAACTCATTAGTAAATCGTGGTAGAACATATATGGTTACCTGCTTTGTAAATCGTGACGCGTGACGCGTGACGCGAGTGGAAATGGCATGTGCTATACATCATGAAGAATATTCTCTACAAATTTCAATGCTTCTTCTCTTGTCTTAATGTTTCCTTCAACCTGCTGCTCTTCTATCTTATAAAGTATTTTTTTAAAATCCGGCCCCGGTTTCAGATTAAATAATTCAATCAAATCATGTCCTTTTATCAGACGGGGACTTTCCCATAAAGGTTTTATCTTATTATAATAAATGTCCAATATATGAGTGACTTCCTCTTTCGAGACTATTCCTGCAGAAAGTGCTGTGAAAAGTATAGCTATACCGTCATTACCTGTTTTACGAAAAAAATCCAGAATAAAGATATTACCGGTTTTATCTTTTTCCTGAACTAGATCCCTGTAATATGTGACAAGTCTGGTTGTAGTATCTGTCTTATAATTGCTCATTTTAAGATTACGGCACATAGCTTCTATCACATTATATTTTCCCTGTAGTAATAACCCGAATTTTGTCATGGATTTTCTGGATGGGCCTGTCATATAAATGTTTATCTCTTCTGAATATTTCGGAAACATATGTATAAATTCTCCTGAAAGTAGTTTCTCCAATTTTTCATATATATGCCAGTCCTGATGTGCTACTTCCGGTATTATAGCCATAAATAATCCGCTGTCATACATCTGTTTCACATATTTAGAACTTTGATCGGAATCAAGCATTTTAAAAAGCTCTGTTTCGATTCTTTCCCGTGAAACTCTTATTATTTTTTCTTTATGACTTTCTATAAGCTCAATTGTATCAGGAGAAATATTAAAATTTAGTTTTGATGCAAACCGGAATGCTCTGACCATTCTCAGAGGGTCGTCTGTTAATGAGTTCTCTGAAACCACTTTTATAATCTTATTTTCGATATCATCTATGCCGCCCGATGGATCTATAAAATTACATTTATGACCGGAAAAGCAATCATTAAACGATATGGCTATGGAGTTTATAGTAAAATCTCTTTTATATATGTCATCGATTATATTATTTCCTCTTGTTTGAGAGAAATCCATTACAAGTTCGCTATCTCTGTCTTTTTTTATTACAACCCTTCCTGTTTCCTCTTCCTCGTCAAGCATTACAAAAGAACCGCCTGTTCTTCTTGAGAATTTCCTGGCAAGTTTAAGAGCCATATCAGATGTAAAATCCATGTCAGTATTTTTATCAACTCTGCCAGTCAGGTAATCCCTTACTATTCCTCCAACTATATACACTTTACTGTTAAGTTCTTTTGCGAGGAGGAAAAGTTCTCTGTAAAGAGGATCATTCAGAATAGTTTTTCGTAAATTCTCTAAATCTATATTCAATTAATCTCCTTTTTATAGTTTCTGGTAACTGGTAACTGGTCACTGGTCACTGGTAACTGGTCACTGGTCACTGGTAACTGGTAACTGGTAACTGGTCACTGGTCACTGGTCACTGGTCACTGATGCTGATGCTTTTTCTTTATGATTTTTTATTTCCATATTTTTGGGAGCCAGTTTCAGCGCTTTATCAAAATATTCAAGAGCTTCTTTATATTTGCCGAGAGCCAGTAAAATCTCCCCTTTTGTGTCCCATGCAGCATAATTATCAGGTGTCAATTTTATAGCTTTTTCAACGCAGTCAAGAGCTTCTTTGTAATTTTTCAGTTTGTAGAGACTATTTGCTTTGTTATTCCAGGCATAACTGTATCCGCGATCAATCTCCAGTACTTTGTCGTAACATTTTATAGCATCTTTATATTGCTTTTCTTCATAGAGAGCAACCCCTCTGTTGAACCAGGCAATAAGGTAATTGGCATCGATCTTTATCGCTTTATCATAACATTTTATGGCTTCTCTGTATTTTTTTTGTTCTGACAGAGAATCACCTTTATATATCCACGCGTTACCGTATTCTGGATTAATCTCCAGGGCTTTATCATAACATTTAATAGCTTCCGTGTATTTTCCCTGACCAAAAAAAGCATTGCCTTTATTAAACCAGGCATAAAGGTATGATGGTTCAATCTTCAAAGCTTTATCGTAACATTCAATAGCCTCTTTGTATTTCTTTCTTTTTGCCAGAACAAGGCCTTTATTATACCAGGGGGCACTGTACATAGGGTCAATTCTTAAAGCTTTCTCATAACACTCCAGTGCGTCTTCATAGTTTCCTTCATATTCCATAGTAAGTCCTTTTGAAAACCAGATTTTACTGTAATTAGGGTCAAGTTCCAGTGCCCTGTCATAACATTCCAGTGCTTCTTTATATTTACCGAGTTTATGCAGAGCATTTCCCCTGTCAAACCAGGCATAGGTATATTTACTGTCCATCTGAATAGCTTTATCGAAGCATTTGACTGCATCTTCGTTTTTTCCTGTGTCAAATAATGTTTTCCCTTTGCTATACCAGACTTCGGCAGAAGGAGACAGCTCTATGGCTTTATCAAAACACTCTATTGCTTCTTCATTTTTTCCCAGTTTGTAAAGGTGAACACCTTTACTGTACCAGCCATCTGAATATTTCAGATCTATTTCAAGAGCTTTATTGTCACATTCTATTGCTTCTTCATATTTTCCCAGTTTAAATAAAATATTTCCTTTATTTATAAGACCGTGAATATATGACGGATCTATTTCCAGAGCTTTATCATAGCACTTGATGGCTTCTTCATATTTTTTCTGAATATATAAACTGTTACCTTTATTTTCCCATGCTTCCAGATATTTACTGTCTCCCTTCAATGCTTTATCATAGCACTTTATAGCTTCTTCGTATTTGCCTTCATAATACAATCCCATTCCTTTGCCATTCAGGGCATAGGCAGATTCCGGCTCAAGCTCTATGGCTTTATCAAAACATTTTATACCTTCATCATATTTGTTTTTATCATAAAGGGCATATCCTTTGTTAACCAGTGGAACTATATATTTCGGGTCAAGTTCTATAGCTTTATCGTAACATCTAATTGCTTCTTCATAGATTTTTATTTGCTTCAGAGCATTTCCCCTGTTAACCAGTGCAGGAATATATTTCGGATCAAAGTCGAGAGCTTTATTGTAATATTTTATTGCTTCTCCATATTGTTTTTTTTCGCTCAAAGCCAGACCTCTGTTATTCAATATATAAGGCAGAGATTTCCAGACAAGAATAGATAAAAGTGTCGCTGCGATTATAGCAATCAGAAATGTACCATATTTTTTTCCGGAACTATAATGTTTTTCTGTAATTTTTTTAGCTGAAAGTCCATGTTGTTTGCCGAACAAATTTTCCAGTTCAGATTTCATCTCTTTAGCACTCGTATAACGATCTTTAGCTTCCCTGGACAGAGCTTTCATAACAATAGCTTCAAGGTTTGCCGGCACAGACGGTTTTAAGTCTCTTACAGGTTTAAATGAAAGAGGAGCCTGGGGACTGGCACCTGTAAGAAGACAGTGCATGGTTGCGCCGAGAGAGTAAATATCGCTTCTCGGTTCAGGTTTACCCTGAAAAACCTCTTCCGGTGCAAAAGCAGGTGTGCCTATTACTGTCATTGTGCTCTCACTGCCCGGTGTTACCGGTCTTGCTATTCCGAAATCTATGAGTATTATTTTTTCATCTTTACGAACCATAATATTACCCGGTTTTAAATCGCGATATACAATCGGTGGTGATTGATTGTGGAGATAATCCAGTGCATCCAGTATTTCTATAGACCATTTTATTACTATATCTTCGGGTATACCGCCTTCCCTGTAAGAATTTATAACTGTTTCCAGGTCTTTACCTTCAATATAATCCATTACAAGATAGTAACGGCCCCCTTCCACAAAATAATCTTTTACTACAGGGAGATTGTGATGCCTCAGATGATAAAGGATTTTCGCCTCTTTTCTGAAACTATCGACCATATACTGGTTTTCTTCAGTGGAAACTGCAGGTGTTAACATTTCCTTTACTGCGCAGATACTCATTTCAAATCTATGATCAACAGCTTCGTAAACTGCTCCCATACCACCACTCTTGATTTTACCTTTTATTTCATAACGTTTATCAAGCATGGTGCCGATTTTTAAACCATCATAGGGATTGACTGTTTCTCTTCCACAGTTTTTACATAGTCTTTCATTATCGTTATTTTCATGACCGCATTTGTTACAGTATATTGGCAATGTTTTACACCTCAGGGGCGTGATGCGTGACGCGTGACGCGTGACGCGTGACGGGTGGAGGCTATCCACACACTCAATACTCACTATTCACTGTTTACGCTAAAAGTCCTGCTATGTGAATAATTCTATAGAAAAAAGAGGATTTTTTTGAAAAGTGTGAAATTTTATAGTTATAATTAGTTTAATAGCTGATAATTTCGTAATGCGTAAAGCGTGATGCGAAGTGGTAATAACCCATTACGCATTACGCATTACGCATCACGAATTATTAAAATACAATAAAGATTCCCCGCGTCACGCGTCACGCGTCACGCGTCACGAATATGAGGTTGCCCTATGCTTTTGGGACTTAAAACTGACATAGGTTCTGGAAACAGAGAAAAAGGTAATGAAGATAATCTTATCGCTCTTAATCTTCATATAGATAAAGGGCCAAACTGTGGGGAATATCATATTCTGCTCCTTGCCGATGGTATGGGAGGACTCGATAAGGGTGAAATGGCCAGTGCCCTTACTATCAGAGGAATTACAAAGCATTTGATTAACAGACTCGTAACTGAAAAAGGAATATTCCCCTCTGCGGAAGAAGCTGTTGAGCCGGAAATACTGTTAAAAGAAGCTATAGAAATGTCAAATCTCCTTGTCTATAATGCAGGTAAAAGAGACAAATGGGCAGGTGAGATGGGGTCAACTGTAGTTGCAGCGTTAATAAAAAATGGTAAACTTTTTATAGCTCATGTAGGTGATAGCAGAGCTTATTTGATTAGAAAAGACAGAATAGAAAAACTTACTACAGATCATTCTCTTGTACAGGCTCTTTATGAAAGTCATTTAATTAATACATCTCAGTTTTACAGCCATCCTCAAAAAAACGTTATAACCAGAGCAATAGGATTTGCTCCGAAAGTAGAAATTGAAATAAACGAAAAAAGAAAAGGTAAGCCTGTTACACTTCAGGAAAATGATTTTATACTGCTCTGCAGTGACGGATT
>CALARM010000508.1 GCA_937888925.1 uncultured Synergistia bacterium
AGAATTATTACATAGTTTTAAAGATAGGGGTTTTGTAACTGTCCTTACCGGAGCAGGCATATCTGCAGAAAGTAATATACCCACTTTTCGCGGCCCCGAAGGCTACTGGAAAATAGGCAGCAAAAATTATCATCCACAGGAAATGGCTACATACAGAATGTTTTCTCTCTCTCCCTGTGAAGTATGGAAATGGTACCTTTACAGAAGATTTGTCTGTAATCGGGCAAAAGCAAACAAAGGGCATCTTGCAATAGTAAAATTGGAACAAAATCTTCAGGACAGATTTTCTCTTATTACACAGAATGTAGACGGCCTTCATATAAGGGCAGGAAATTCAAGGGAGAGAACATGTGAAATCCACGGTAATATAAATCTTATGAGATGCTCACAGGAATGTACAGATAAAACCTTTGCCATACCTGCCGAACTGGAGTTTGAACATAAAGACAGAGAATTATCTTTACAGGAAAAGTCACTCCTAATATGTCCCGAATGTTTAACTTTAGCAAGACCTCATATATTGTGGTTTGATGAATGTTACGATGAAATTTATTATAAATTCGAAACAAGTATTTCCATAACAGAAAGGACAGATCTGTTAATAGTAATAGGAACTACGGGAAATACAACACTGCCTTCCAGAATTATTACATCTGTTATGAGAAAAAACAAACCGGTAATAGTTATAGATCCATTTGAAAATGAGGTTACATCAATGATAAAACAATATGACAGGGGATATTATTTATCATGTAAAAGTGGCGAAATCGTTCCGGAAATCTGTGATACAGTGACAAGTGACCAGTGACCAGTGACCAGTAAGCTATGCTCTGTGCCAATTTACATGATAATCGATAACTGATTTAAGGAGTAATAACATGTCAGAGAGACTGGATGAAAAAAAGTTATCCCATATAGACTTTGAAGATATAACAAAAATATCATATAAAGACATAGTAAATTCAATAAATAATGACAGAAAAAATATAGCAAAATTTAAACCGAATAATATCTGTAAGATAGATCCGAGAACAAATCAAAGAATTGTTTATTCGGAAGTCAGGGCAAAACGTCCTCATGATAACACAGGGAAAAGAATGGAAAAACAACGGGTGTCATGTGTTGTATGTAACGGTGAAACAACAGGTATTGTAGATAAAACCCCTCTCTCGGAGGGGTTTACTTTTATAAATAAAAATCTCTTCCCCATAGTTTATCCAGAGTGCTATTCATCGGAAAAAACATATATGGAACCCGGGAAAAATAGTATATCCGTTCCTGGAGAATTTGCCGCAGGTATGCACTTTGTCCAGTGGACAAGCAATTACCATGACAGAGATATGAGCAATATGGCTTCTGAAGATGTGGAGATAGTTCTTAAAAGGCTTGCAACATTTGAAGGAATTCTTCTTCATGCAGCAGATTCTCAAATGCCATCTACAGGAGAGTATGAACGGCATGAACACTTCGGTTATGCAGGTATAATCAAAAATTATGGAACCCTTGTCGGAGGTTCTCTTGTCCATGATCATCAGCAGATTATTCATACTAATATTATGCCGGGGAAGATAAAAGACGATTTAATGTTCAAAGAGAGATTTAATATTAACTTTTCCGATTTCATGTTAAAAAATAATCCTGACCATCTTACACTCAAGGAAATGAAAACGATAAAAATTATTGTCCCTTATTTTATGAAACGTCCTCTTGATACTATGATAATATTTAAAGATGTATCTAAAAACTATCTCCATGATTTAAGCGATATGGAAATAAAGGATCTTTCTCTGGCGATCGGAACAAATCTCAGAGCAGTTCCGGAGTTAATGAAAAAAACAGGAAGAGAACCTGCTTATAATGTTATATTCCATAACGGCCCGTCAACAGGTCTTTATGTAGAAGTTCTTCCCTATACCCAGGAAACAGGAGGATATGAACACCTGGGTATTTATATATGTCAGGGTTCTCCTGAACTGACGATAAATATGTATAAAGAATATTTCACTGGTAACTGGTAACTGGTAACCGGTCACTGGTCACCGGTCACTGATAAAATATGTCAGGGTTCTCCTGAACTGACGGTAAATATGTACAAAGAATATTTCAGTGCTCACTGGTCACTGGTCACTGGTCACTGGTCACTGATCACTGGTCACTGGTCACTGCTAAAAAGGAGTTATTTATGAGCATTTTAACAACCACAGAAATTATTGAAGAAATAGAAAAAGGAAGGATAAAAATAGAACCTTTTTCTAAAGAAATGGTAGGACCTGCCTCGGTAGACCTTACTCTGAGCAATGCTTTCAGGCTATTTGTAAGACTCCCCATGCATATAAGAGCGATTGATGATATTGACTACAAATGTGCCACAAAAGGTATATGGATCCCCGACGGAGGTTGTATTACCATACACCCTGGAGACACACTCCTCGGTATGACAAAGGAAAAAATCACTCTTCCCGAAGATATATGCGGATGGCTTGAAGGAAGGAGTAAATTTGCAAGAGTAGGTCTTTTAGTCCATATTTCAGCCAGTTTTATGCAATCAGGTATATCAAATCATCAGGTACTTGAAATGAGTAATTTCGGTCCCATACCTATTGATATGTATCCCGGAACAAGTGTATGTCAGTTTATATTTCAGAAAACAAGAGGGAAAGCAGTATATACAGGCCAGTTCAGACTTCAAACACCGGAAGATTTTTGCAAAGACTAGGTAAAAAAGCTCCACATGTTTACAAAAAGTTAACAAAAAACCTGTTTTTTCAGTGGTATTTTTACCATTCACCGGTTATACTGTAAATGGAGCTATTAAATCTTTAGGAGTGATGACTGTGGATAAAATACATTCTTTAAAAGTAAGACTTTCCGATATACAAAAACAGAGATTGAGCCATGCGTGGACATCTGATAACGTGGTAGTCAAAGAAGAAGCAGGAGATGCTTTTTATAAAAATGAAGCAGGAAGAGAAGAATTCCTCGACCGTGAATTTACAAAATACGAAGCAGCAATGAAAGAAATTCATGCAAAGGTTCAGGCTGAAGGTATAAGACCTCTTGTGTACGACTCAAACGGCCAGGTTATTGAGAGAGGAACAGTCACTGAGTTCACACAGGAAAGTGTTTCTGTGATGAAAGGTGCCGCAGGCAGCGCTAAAGGGATGAAAGCTCTTGAAAAGCTTGGAGAAGATATTGCTCCTGTAGAAACAGGTGACATAAAAGAAGCTATGAAGCTTAAACAGCAGATAATCGATGCAAAAGGTAAAACTGCCACAATAGGTACTTTCAATATAGAATGGCTCGGAACAAAGAAAAGAAAAGAAGAAGATTATAAGAAAATAGCACAGGTCATCAAGGATACAGACGCCCAGATTCTTGGTCTGGAAGAAATAAGCAATGAAAAAGGTCTGAAAAGTGTTATGAAATATTTGCCTGATTACGGTTATATACTCGGTAAATCAGGCGGTCAGAGAGTGGGAGTTCTCTTTGATAAAAAAAGAGTCCAGTACGACGTAAACTCCATAGATCAGATAGATGAAGCACAGGTAGGATCAAGACTTCGTGCCCCTTTACTGGTAGACATGAAAATCGACGGCGGTTTTGATTTCACCTTTGTTGTGGCGCATCTGAAGGCTATGTTTGACGAGAATGCAATAGCAACCAGAACGGAACAGGCAGAAAAACTGAGTGAATGGATAGGAAAACATCTTGATGGAAATCAGGATAAAGACTTAATCCTTGTAGGAGACTTAAATGATTTTGTAGGAAGTGACGCACTGGCACCGCTTCAGAAAGGCGGCAAGGTTCACTTCCTTACGGAAGGACTTCCTAAAAGTTTCTATTCCAATATTCCTTACAAGGGTCTAATAGATCACTGTATTGTAACAAATGTACAGAGCGGTACTATGGAAGAAGTGGTTCCGGGAAGTATCCATACGGTAAATGAAAAAAATTATCCCGGTTATCTTGAAAGTGTATCGGATCATAAACCTGTAGTATTTGTAGTCAGAAGTGACCAGGATAAAGATTAAAAAATTCGCAGATCGAAAAGGGCGAACCGGCCGGTTCGCCCTTTTTATATTATTTCTTCTTATATGGCATCAGTTTCTCTTTCAATTCCCTTATAGTACCGAAAAGAATTCCTTTAAGTTTTCCTCGTCCTTCTTCACCTTTTAAAATCAGATCTTTTATTTCTATAATCTTTGTAGTGGTAGCAAGGACGGAATTGAGTTGATGATCAAGCTTTATTCCTCCTAAAATAGGAATTTTAAACATATTCTGTAGATCTGTTTTATACATATGAAGCAGATCGTCGGGGTCTGCAAGATAATTTTTTATTTCACATATAATCTTGAGGGTTGCTTTATCACCGAATATTGCTCCTGAAACAAAATCCCCTCCAGTTTTTCTGTCCAGTGTTATAGTAATCGAATGAAGGACAGGATCGTCGGCGGCTTTAAACCTTATTCTCTGAAAATCTCCTTCCGCCCAGAAGCCTATTGTAGGATAGCCGCTATCTACCATAACTGTGACTATTTCTCCTACAAGCATTTCATCTCTGCTTTCTTTCATTTCCTGTTTATGACTGAAACTCTGTAAAAAAGATAACATATTATAACTCCTTTCCTACATACTTAACCGACCTTTTAGATATTTCCTGAGTGAATGAACTGTAGAGTTGATATGAAGTTGTAAAAGATCGACATCTGCTCTGTATGTTTGATCTTTATCCAGATAGTTATCAAGGTTAAATATAAGAGGAATCTGAGCATAAATATAACCGCCTGTAAGATCTGCGTCACAGGTAATAATACCCGGTTCATCGGTAATAAGAAAAGTACTTTTAACTTCTGCCTTGAAGGCCTGCCAGATTTTTCCGAGGTCCCTTACTTTTTCTCCGTAACCTATGGTAACATTTGCCACATGGCCCAGTACTTTAGCCCTGGTAAGATCTTCCGAAAGATTTGTCAGTCTGAAAATAAGGCGCGTTCCGTCAGAAAGATTCTCAAATCTCAAATAATGGTTCACCCCGTCGGAAGTAATATCAATCAAAGAATAACCGCTTTTTACATTTGAAGCTATAACCAGTCCTATAAGCACCTCGTCAAGACGTTTATTTATGAGTATTTCATCATACCTTTTCCAGCTGTAGGCAACAAGATCAGTAAAAATTTTCTCCAGTTCTTCCGGATCTTTTACAAACCTGCATGAACTGATAGGAGCAGTTTCTTTAGGTACATCTGCCAGGGATTTACCACATCTACCACAAAAAGTCATATCAGGTTTTACCTGAGTATTACAGTTAGGACAATTCATAAACAACCTCCTTATA
>CALARM010000509.1 GCA_937888925.1 uncultured Synergistia bacterium
TCAAAATCCGTCTACTTCGTATTTATCTTTACTGACGAATTTAGTATATTGTTTTAAATAGAGGAGTTCTACTGTTCCCAGGGGGCCGTTTCTCTGTTTGCCTATTATAACTTCTGCAGTGCCGACTTTCTCTGTTTCCGGGTTATAATAATCATCGCGGTAAATAAATGTTACCATATCTGCATCCTGTTCTATGGCACCTGATTCTCTCAGATCGGAAAGCTGGGGTCTTCTGTCTGTTCTGCTTTCTACTGCACGGGCAAGCTGTGAGAGAGCTATAACAGGAATAGAGAGTTCTTTTGCAAGAATCTTCAAACCTCTCGATATTTCTGCTACCTGTTCATTACGGTTCACATTTTTAGTTGAGCTGATGAGCTGGAGATAATCTATTATTATAAGCTGTATATCCTTTCTCATCTTTATTCTTCTTGACTTTGCCTTCATTTCCATGATAGAGATACCGGGTGTATCATCTATATAAATCTGGGCATCGGACAATTCTGCCATAGCCTGTGTAAGTTTCGGCCAGTCATCTGAATTCAGATAGCCTGTTCTTAATCTGTGAGCATCTACCATGGCCTGTGAGCAAATCAATCTCTGTGCCACCTGTTCTTTACTCATTTCAAGGCTGAATACTGCAACAGGCAATTTTTCTTCTACAGCTACAAGCTGGGCTATATTTAAAGCGAGGGCAGTTTTTCCCATACCGGGACGGGCAGCAAGAATAATCAACTCTCCCGGCTGAAATCCGGCAGTGATACGATCAAGTTCTGCATAACCGCTTGTTACACCGGTAACATGAGATTTATTATGATAGAGACGCTCAACCTTTCTGAAACTCTCTTTCATAACAGAACCCATATGAATGAAGTCCTGAACTTTTTGACGCTGACCGAGCTGAAAAATCATACTTTCAGCACTGTCTACTACCTGATCTACACTGCTATCTTCCCTGTAGCCGAGTTCTGTTATTTTCGTACCGGTCTTTATTATGTCCCTTAAAAGTCCCTTTTCCGACACAATTTTAGCATAATATTCAATGTTGGCCGCAGTAGGGACTGTATTTGTAAGGGTCGTTAAATAGCCCAGTCCTCCTATTACTTCGAGTTTTCCCAGCTTCCTTAACTCACCGTCTAAAGTAATAATATCAGCCGGTTCACCTCTTTCATATAAAGAGCACAGGGCTTTAAAAATTATCTGATGGCCTTCAATATAAAAATCCTCACTCCGCAATATTTCAGTAGCTACCGGTATACTGTCCGGTTCTATGAGCATAGAACCGAGAGTAGCCTGCTCAGCTTCCAGACTTCGGGGTGGGATTTTATTTAAAAAGTCTCCCTCCATGCCGGGTATCCTTTTCAGTGATCAGTGATCAGTGATCAGTGATCAGTGATCATAAATTTAATGTTGATATTTAAGAGTTTAAAACATTAAACTATAAACCAGTTTTACTGGTCACTGGTCACTGCTCACTGCTCACTGTTTAAACTGTTTCCTGTTCCACAAGTTCCTGAACATCAAGCAAAATATTTGCTTTCGCTTCACTGTGGTAGACTACAGGAATATTATAATGGCCTACAACTTTTATAGGATCGTCAAGAACTATCTTTCTTCTGTCTATTTCAATACCAGAGTCAGTGAGTATCTTTTCTGCAATATCCTTGCTGGTGATAGAACCATATAATTTACCTTCTTCTCCAACACGAACTTTAAAGATAACCTTCATACCCTCTAATTTTGAAACAAGCTTAACGGATTCTCCAAGACGTTTCTTGGATTTTTTATCTTCAACCTTCTTTTTTTCTTCAATATGCCTTATATTGCCATCTGTTGCTTCAAGAACAAGTTTTCTCGGCATCAGATAATTACGGGCATATCCTCTGGCAACCTTCACGACATCGCCCATTTTACCCAATTTGGGAACATCTTCTACAAGAATTACTTTCATTGTTATATGAAAAGTCCTACCGGACTCCCTTTACACCTCCTAAAATTATTCCAAAATCGTGATCCATGTCGGTGCATTAATCACGAAGTAACCAGCCCACAGTACAGTGGGAGGAATGGGGAGTTAAATCAGCCTATTCCATCGTATAAGGGAGCAAAGCAATACTTCTGGCCCTTTTAATAGCTATGGTCAATATACGCTGATGATGTGCACAGTTACCGGAAATTCTTCTGGGAAGTATTTTACCTCTTTCAGTAGTAAATTTACGTAATTTCGGCACATCTTTATAATCTATCTTTTTTACACTATCAGCACAAAAATTGCAAATTTTCTTTTTTGGCTTTTTTACCTTTTTCTGTTTCTTTGTAGCCACTTGCTTCTGCTGCCATGACAGTATCATGGCACACAGTTGACACCTCCTTAAGCTTTTCTAAAAAGGAACATCTTCAAAATCTACATCATCATGTCCCGGCTTACCGAAATCATCATCTTTACCGGAGAAATCCATATCTGATGGAATATCAGGAGCAGATCCGCCATCTTTTCCAAAAGGAGGAACGACTTCGCCATCTTCTTTTCCTTTTGAATCCAGCATTTGCATCTGATCTGCCTGTATCTCAAAAGATGTTCTCTGTGAACCGTCCTGAGCCTGATATTTTTGAGTCTGGAGACGACCTTCAATCAATACAAGTTTGCCTTTTTTAAGAAATTTTGCCGATATTTCAGCAAGTTTTCTCCAGAAGACAACATTGAAAAAATCTGTTTCATAAACACCCTGAGCATTTTTATAATTCCTGTTAACAGCAATACTGCAACGGGTAACAGGAATTCCTGTATTGGTATATTTCAACTCGGGAGCCCGGGTTAAACGGCCAACTAAAATTACCTTGTTATACACAAAAACACCTCCCAATTACTCTTCCAGTACAACAATGTAGCGTAAAATCTTATCATTGATTTTTAAGAAATGAGACAGTTTGTTGGCTATACCTGATTCACCCTGGAATTTAATGACTACATATATACCTTCAAAACGTTTTCTTACTTCGTAGGCGAGTTTTTTCTTTCCCCAGAAATCTACCTCTACTATGGTACCGCCAAAATTCGTGACCTGCTGTTTAATGCTTTCTGTTAGCTGTTCGATTGCCTCTTCTTCGAGAACAGGATCGATTATATACATAGTCTCATAATTTCTCACCAAAACCAGAACACCTCCTTCCTTTGGCCATGCGACTCTATAAGAGTAGGAAGGCCCTATCGTGGTACAGGTCTGATTGACCTGTAATTTTCCTATTATACAAAAATTTTATTATTATTGCAAGCTATTTTATTTGAGA
>CALARM010000510.1 GCA_937888925.1 uncultured Synergistia bacterium
TACATATTACATTTTATCAGAAAAAAAAAATCAATTTATATAAAACAAAATTTTACCGGTAAAGCTGCAAATCTGCTTTTAGAAGAATCTATTGAAAATAAAAAACATCGTGATCTGATGGTATCAGAGGGGATAATTATGAAATATATAGAAAAAATGCTGTAGATTATGATCAGCTCTGTAAAAGACTTATAGAGATCTTCTTTAAAGATTTATGGTCAGGTCAGTAATATGAAGTCCTATTGGGTATAGTCAGAAGTCTTATTTTTCACTCTTTACCGGGCCTTTCTCTCTTGCAAGAAATGTTAATGTAATATATACTGGTATGAGATAGAGTATTTTATGAGGTGATATAAATATGTCTCTTGTAGCAACTGGATATGAGCATATAGTTGTAGGAGATGATATGGTACCTATGATTTCAGGAACTACAACAAAAGTTGTAGAGCTGGTCATGGAACATATAGCCTATGGATGGAGTCCGGAAGAAATACACCTGCAGCATCCTTATCTGAGTCTGGGGAAAATATATTCTGCTCTCGGATATTACTGGGACCATGTAGAACAGTTAAATCAGGATATAGAACAGAGAATGCAGATGGCAGATAAGATACAGCAGGAAATGAAGCCATCTCTATTGAAGCAGCGACTGAAGGCCAGAGGTTTGAAATGATAAATCTGTATATGGATGTTCATATTCCAAAGGCTATTACTACCGGGTTAAGGATTCGTGGTGTAGATGTCATCACTGCTCAGGAAGATAATGCTGCCACTTTACCTGACCCTTCTCTACTGAACAGGGCTACAGAATTGCAGAGAACATTATTTACTTTTGATGATGATTTATTACGTGAGGCTCAAAGGCGTCAATCTGAGGGGCTTCCCTTTGCCGGAGTGATTTACACCCGGTTCTTAAAGGTTTCAATCGGGGAATGTATTTCAGACCTTGAGTTGCTTGCTAAATCAGGGGAACCTGAAGACATGCTTAATTCTGTAGAGTTCCTGCCGCTATAGAATGTCAGAGATACTCTTTACAGGAAAGAGTGGCAGGTTAAAAATGCCCGGAGAACTGATGAAACCTGGTTTAATCATAGAACAACTGGCATATATAACAAAACTTCCCCTGGAAGAACTGAAGAAAGATTTAGATATAAAAATAGATTTAAATCTGATTGCCATAGAAAAAATCAAGAAAGAACCAGACTTAAAGAGTAATGAGCCGGATTATTTCCAGGTGATACTTTATTAATCCGGCTCATCGCTCTGCAGAAAATTCAAATTCTAATTAGAAAATTTCATTACCGTAGCCTTATTCCCATTTGCATTATCTTTATAACCTACATAAGGTATTCCATTGGATACAGACAAGTCGAGCGCCCATACCTGTCCTGCCGAAAATCCTGTATCACCTACAGTCATCCAGTTTGTTCCATCAAACTTCATTACTGTGGCCTTCTGGCCATTTGCATAATCAGTATAAGCCAGGTAAGGTGTTCCATCGTATATATATAGGCCTACGGATGGCCATATACCAGCCTGTCCTGAGGAAAATCCTGCATTACCTACAGTCACCCAGTTTGTTCCATTATACATCTTTACTGTGGCCTTCTGGCCATTTGCATAATCATCATAAGCCACATAAAGTGTTCCTTCATATATATACAGGGAAACATAAGTTGCCGAACTTCCTATAGAGCCTACCGCCGCCCAGCTTGTTCCATTATACATCATTACTGTGGCCTTATGTCCATGTGCATAATCATCAGCATAAGCCACATAAGGTATCCCATTATATACATACAGGGAAGCAACAGCGATATCTCCTCCAGAAACTCCTGATTTTCCTAAGTTTACCCAGTTTGTTCCATCAAACATCATTACTGTGCACTTACCATCTACTGACATATCCTGAAAAGCCACATAAGGAGTTTCATTATATACATACAGTGATGGATGATCAGCCCCTGCTGGTGAAAAGTTTTCATTACCTACAGTCACCCAGTTTGTTCCATTATACATCTTTACTGTAATTCCATTCTCTACATAAGCCACATAAGGTATTCCATTGGATACATACAGGGATGTAGTAGGACCAATAGGAAATGAAGAAAATCCCGGATTACCTACAGGATTCCATGTTGATCCATTATACATCATTACTGTGCATTTACCATCATTCGCATAATCCGTATAACTAATATAAGGTATTTCATTGTATACAGACAAAGAGGGATACTTCGCCTCTCCTGCTGAAAATCCGGCATTACCCACATTTTTCCATGAAGGTGTGGGGGTATCTGTTGGAGTATTTGTCGGCCCTCCAGGTGTATTCGTAGGGCCTCCCGGCTTACTGGTTGCAGTTACTCCCCCTGCCGGTGTGTTCGTTACAGTCGGAGTATTCGTCACAGCAGGCGTTACTGTCGGTGTTGCTGTCGGGTCTATAGTCCCTGCCGTCACGTTTACAGTAATTGTTCCTTCTGTAACTGTTATATTTACCGCTCCTATCGGGCTCCCGGGAGATGAATTATGATCTCCCTCGGAACGCCAGATCTCTATCCTGTAATTTCCGGGAGGAAGATTCTTGAAGAGATAATTTCCCAGGGTATCTGCAAGAGCAGAAAGAGAAGCGGACAGGCCGGTATTTACACATACAACGAATGCATTCGGTATGGGAATACCGTTTACTTCAAGAGCCTGGCCTTTTATATTCACAAGTTCAGGTACGGTCGTTG
>CALARM010000511.1 GCA_937888925.1 uncultured Synergistia bacterium
CATCCTGAAATAGAAGATTTTATTAACTGGAAGGTTATAGAAGAACAGAAAGTAGCTTCTCTGGTAACAGGTTCTGTTATAATAAAAAAAGCTCTTGAGGAGATTCTTCTGTCCTGTTATAACCCTCAGTTTAAAGAAAAATCTGCATCTAAAGATCCTTTTGACTGGAGAGAAAATATATCTCTAGATAAAGCTATAAAAAAAGCCAGAGAGTTATCTGTGCCCGGTAACTATATTTTAAAAACTGTGTCACTTGCAAAAAAAGGCCATAAAATTATAGATTTTCCTGTATATAATACGGACTGGGATTCTGAAGCTTATTATACTGTTTCAGGGCAGAATTCCAATAATTCTGTAAGGGTAACAAATGATTTTATGGAAAGGGTTTTAAAAGATGAAGACTGGTACCTTATAGAAAGAACAGAAAAAGAGAAAGCTTTAAAAGAGGGAAGAATAGCAGAACCGGTAAAGACTTTAAAAGCTGCTGAACTCTGGGATAAAATTGCCTGTGCCGCATGGGCCTGTGCCGATCCGGGTCTTCAATATCACAGTACTATAAACGAATGGCATACCTGTCCTGAAGACGGCGAAATAAGAGCGTCAAACCCCTGTTCCGAATATATGTTTTTTGACGATACAGCCTGTAATCTTGCTTCTCTTAATTTACTTAAATTTTATGATTTTTCTCATGAAAAATTTGACATTGAAGCTTACAGACATGCCATAAGATTATGGACTGTTGTACTGGATATAAGTGTCCTTATGGCACAGTATCCGTCAGAGAAAATAGCAAAACTTTCCTTTGATTTCAGAAGCCTTGGTCTCGGATTTGCCAGTCTCGGTTCTCTTGTTATGGTCATGGGATATCCCTATGATTCGCCTGAAGCACGGGCTGTAGCTGCCGCTCTTACCGCCATTTTGCATATGTCCGCCTTTTCAGCTTCAGCGGAAATGGCAAAAGAATTGACGCCTTTCATAGGATATGAAAGGAATAGAGAACATATGCTCAGGGTAATAAGAAATCACAGAAGAGCTGTTTATAATGCGCCTCACAGTGAATATGAAGGACTTACAATGAAGCCTGCAGGTATAGATGAAAAATACTGTCCTTCCGACCTGCTTATGGCTGCCAGAGAGGATGGTGACAGAGCACTTGCTATGGGAGAAGAATACGGATATCGTAATGCCCAGGTAACTGTTCTTGCTCCTACAGGTACAACAGGTCTTGTAATGGATTGCGATAGTACCGGCATAGAGCCCGATTTCGCTCTCGTAAAATTTAAAAAACTTGCAGGGGGAGGATATTTTAAAATTATCAACCAGTCTGTGCCTCCTGCACTGAAAAAACTCGGATACAGTGAAAAAGAGATTTCAGACATTGTAAAATATGTAAAGGGAACAGGCACTCTTTATGACTGTCCCTGGATAAATGCAGAGAAACTCATTAAAGCGGGATTTACAGAAGAAATTATTGAAAATATTAATAAAACTCTCCCTTATGCTTTTGAATTCTCTTTTCTTTTTAATCCTTTTGCTATTGGAATAGATTTTTGTAAAAGCCTCGGAGTTTCGGAAGAGATGATAAATTCGCCGGGATTTTCTCTCCTTTCTTTCCTGGGTTTTTCCGATGAAGAAATAAGATTGTCAGGTGAGTATATATGTGGCACCATGATGATAGAAGGAGCTCCTCATCTTTCGAAAGAACATTATGCAGTCTTTGACACAGCAAGTAAGTGCGGGAAAAATGGCAAAAGGTTTATTTCCGTAGACGGTCATATACTTATGATGGCTTCAGTTCAGCCTTTTATATCTGGAGCCATATCAAAAACCATTAATATGCCCTGCGAATCTACTGTTGACGACGTAAAAAATGCTTATATGAAATCATGGAATCTTGCTCTCAAAGCAGTAGCGCTATATAGAGACTGTTCGAAATTAAGCCAGCCTTTAAGCAGTGTTCCCGGAACGGAATTTTTCGGTACTTCGTCTTCTGACATTCCTGATAACCCTGTTGAGCTTATAACAAAATATATTGCAGAGAGAAAAAGGCTTCCTGACAGACGGGGGGGATATACGCAAAAGGCCAAAGTGGCAGGACATACTGTTTATCTGAGGACAGGAGAGTATGAAAACGGTCAACTGGGAGAGATTTTTATAGATATGCACAGAGAAGGCGCCGCATTCAGAAGTCTTATGAACTGTTTCGCCATAGCTATTTCTCTGGGCCTTCAGCATGGAGTGCCTCTTGACGAATTTGTAGACGCTTTTGTTTTTACACGGTTCGAACCCAATGGTATTGTTTCAGGTAATAATTATATAAAAATGACTACTTCCGTTATTGATTATATTTTCAGAGAACTTGCCATAACATATCTTGAAAGATATGATCTTGCCCATATTGACGATACCAATCATCTCAGAGGAACTGAACTGTCAAAACCTGATGCGGTTGTTAACAGATTGGACAAAAAAGAAGGAAAGATAAAAAAAATAGATGCTGTTATAATAGCAAGGGTTCAGGGCTATACGGGAGATGTGTGCGAGTCCTGCGGAAGTCTTACTATGGTTCGTAACGGCACATGTTTGAAGTGCTTAACCTGCGGCAATACGAGCGGCTGCAGTTAGAGTGAGATAACGGCGAAGCAATTCCGACAGTTTTTTATATGCCAGCTGAATTGCTTCGCCTGCTTAGCTATATCTCACCGGCGAATTTTTCCTCCCTGCAATAATGAGATCTGATTTGTTCATACCTGTTCTTTCTGTGA
>CALARM010000512.1 GCA_937888925.1 uncultured Synergistia bacterium
AAAAAATATGAGAAGGACCATTTGGATAACACTTCTGGTAAGTTTAGTGGTCATAGGATTTATTGCACAGGCTAATGCAGCACCTTCTTTTGTAAAAAGTCAGACTATTAAAATTCCTAAAGGCTTTGTAGCAACAAAATTCAACGCAGAATTCAGTGTTGCTTCAGGTAAAAGCGGTCTGCCTTTTTATATGTGGGACTGGAAGATAGTAAACAGCGATGGTTCAACTGTTTATCGTTACTGGGATGCCAATCCTCCAATACAGAGCGGCCCATTAGCTAAATTAGTTCTTGCTCCCGGCACCTATTATGTTTATGTTAATAAAGGAAGTAATTTAAGAGTTACCCTCAAGGTTAATTATGAAGTGATGGACAACAGTATCGGCAGATATGCCATTCCAGCAGGACATGCCGGTTATACTGTTCATGATTTCGATAAGGAAGAAGTTTTATTCTTCTCTGGTGATTGCGGATATTTTAAAGTAAAAAACTACAACAGGCCTTATTATTTTGTCGAAACTCCTTCATATATAAATCTGGACAATAGAACGGAACCTCTTTATTTTGCCACGCCTGACAATTATTATATATTTGATGGAGGAGATGGCCACCCGATTTTATACGATAAGGATGACAAGGTCGTAATTGTTGATAATGGAGACAAAAAACTTCTCATAGTAGAAGATGACGGTTTCTAATAGAAACAAATAAATAAAAATAGCCCTCGTGAGGGCTATTTTTATTTGCAGTATTTTTAATTTCCCAGCAGTTTATCCCACCATTGTTTTTCTTTTTCTGCTTCGAATTCCTTTGTTTTCTCCTGCATTTTCAGCTCCAGGAGTTTTGCTTCTTCAGAAAGCTTCTCTATCTTTTTATCCCTGTCATAAGTCTGATTTGCAAGAACCTTATATTGTTCTGTCATCTGAAGTATAATTTTTTCAAATTCACCAAGCTGCATATGAAGACCATCTTTTTCTGCCTTCATATTTTCATATTCCAGAGTCTGCTGTTCATATTTTAATTTTATATCCTGATATTCCTGTAACGTATTTAAGTTAAGAGATTCCAGATCATGTTTCATATGTTCAATTTCTTCATCTTTAATCTGTATTAAATTATTCAGATATTCTATTTTCCTGTCTCTCTCTCTGGTCTGTTCTGCGAGTTCTTTATATTGCTCTGTCATTTGCAACATAGATTCTTCTACTTCCTGAAGAAACAGTTCAAGTTCTTTTTTTTCTTTTTCCAGGATTTGATTTTTCTCGATTAACTTTTGATTTTCCTCAGAAAGATTACGTTCTGACTGATTAAAATTCCCATTATTATCGAATATTTCTTCCATAGACAAATCCCTCTTTTTGCAAGCTATCAGCTATCAGCAGTCAGCTTTATAGAAATTATAGACCCGTAAATTCCATATAGATTCCTTAAATTCCCTTTTCAAGTCTTTCTGCAAGAAACTTCGGAAGACCTGCCTGAATAATTTTTTTAGCAGCACTTTTATAATCATATTCTATTTGTTCAAAGGTTATATTTTTTTTATCGGAATCATAAATAAGATAACATGCCACAGGTCCCTGCCCTCTTGATTGTCCTACACTGCCGGGATTTATAAGATAAATACAATCGGGATTAACAGGAAAGGTTTTACCTCTTATAGAAGGGTTAAATATAGCTCCGTCTTCTCTTTTAAACCATATAGACTGATTATGAGTATGACCGAAAAAGCATATTTTTATATTTGACTTACTGTATTCTAAAAATTCAAAACTATTTTTTGCCTGATATTTATAAGACAGATATTCATCTTTATCAACAGGTGAACCATGAACAATATAAATAAAATCTCCTACTTCCTGATTTATAGTCAGTCTGGAAAGAAAGTCTTTATTTTTACCTTCCAGTAATTCTCTTGTCCATATTATAGCTGTTTTTGCATCTGCTGTAAAATCATTACCTGTTTCCAGATTTATAGCTACTCTGTCATGATTGCCTAAAATTATATTAAAAGAATTTTCCCTTACAAGCTCGACACACTCATTGGGATTGGCACCATATCCTACTATATCTCCAAGACATAATATCCTGTCAATATTATCGTTTTCAATTTTTTTTAAAACTTTTTCCAGAGCATCCATATTGGAATGAATATCACTTATTACGGCATATCTCATAAAAAAATTCCTCAAATTTAATTCGTAACGCGTAACGCGTTACGCGTTACGCGAGGATTGTATTTTTTTAACTCAGTTAAATTATTATGATCAGGTCTTGTAAATTCAAGATTGGAATTATAAATCCTTCTAAAAATTAAATTATTTAGATAATTTGCTTCTACATAATTTTCATCTAAAGCCTTATTTTACGCCATTAAAAATGAAATTTCCTATACCTTTAAATTATTTAGATAAACTGCCTCTAATTAATTTTCATCTAAAGCTTTATTTTACGCCATAAAAAATGAAAATTTCTATACCTTTAAAGTATTATTTAACCGGGAATTTTTATAGAAGGAATTTATTGTACATCGCCGAATCTATTGTTAGATAATAATATTTTCTGAAGGAGTGGGTTAGATGCAGCTTACTTTTAAAGGGAGAAAATTCCCGGTAACAGATGCTCTAAAAAGTTACACGGAAAAAAGATTTCAAAAACTTGATAGACATTTTGATTATATCCGTTCTATAGAAGTTACGTTTGATACGGAAGGAACCCAGTATGTAGCGAAAGTTTTAATTGATGCCGATGGTAATATAATAAGGGGCGAACAGAGAAATATAGATCTTTATGCATCTGTAGACGGAGTAGTGGACGACCTGATGCGTCAGTTGAAAAAATTCAAAGAAAAAATGAGCAGAAAAAGGCAGTCAGCAGCAATGGAAGCAGTATCCTCATCGGAAACTACCGTAGAAGAAACGGGAGAATTTGAAGAGGAAGAAGAAGTAGTAGTAGGTAAAATTGTCAAAACCAATCGTTTTGCCATTAAACCTATGTCAGACGAAGAAGCAGCAATGCAGCTTGAACTGTTACAGTTTAATTTCTTTGTCTATTTAAATGCTCAAAAAGAAAGAGTTCATGTCATTTACAAAAGAAAAGACGGTAACTACGGTCTTGTAGAACCGGAATTCTAGTAAAAGAGATTACTTTTTGTTAGCCTTTTAGGTGCTATAATTAGTGGAGAGAAAAATCTCTCCACTAAAATTTTAATAGTGAGTAGTGAAGGGTTAAGGGTTAAGGGTGATGGGTGATGCTACAAAACTACGTCTCACATCTCACGCCTCACGCATTTTATCACCTCTCACATGATAAAGAAGGTATGTTTATGCTTGGAATGTTACTTAAAATGATCTGGGATCCAAATAAAAAAGAAGTAAAAAAACTTAGAAAAATAGCTGATGTTATAAATTCTTTCGAAGAGGACATAAAAAAATTAAGTGATGAAGAACTCAAAGGAAAAACAGGAGAATTTCGAAACAGACTTGAAAAAGGCGAGAGTCTCGATAAAATACTACCTGAAGCTTTTGCAGTTGTAAGAGAAGCATCATCAAGGGTTATAGGCTTAAGACATTATGATGTACAGCTCATGGGTGGCATTGTTCTCCATCAGGGCCGTATATCGGAAATGAAAACAGGAGAAGGCAAAACCCTTGTTGCAACAGCACCAATATACTTAAATGCTCTCACAGGCAGAGGGGTCCATCTGGTTACGGTAAATGATTATCTGGCAAAACGTGACAGTGAATGGATGGGCCCTATATATAAATTCCTCGGACTTACT
This sequence comes from uncultured Synergistia bacterium, assembly GCA_937888925.1. The sequence continues at coordinate 3,778 of CALARM010000512.1, forward strand.
GTAGGTGTTATTCAGCACTCCATGGAACCACATGAAAGAAAAGACGTATACAGCCGGGATGTCATATATGTAACAAATAATGAGATAGGATTTGATTACCTGAGAGATAATATGGTATATGATATGAATGACAGGGTTCACAGAGATCTCCATTATGCGATTATAGATGAAGTAGATAATATTTTAATAGATGAAGCAAGAACTCCTCTCATCATATCAGGGCGCGGCACAAAAGCAACAGATGAATATACAAGGTTTGCACGGATTGTAAAAGATCTACAGAAAGATAAGGATTATACGGTTGACGAAAAAGCACATTCCGTTCCACTTACAGAAGAAGGAGTAGCCAGGGCAGAAAGTCTGATAGGTATTCGTAATCTCTATGATAATGAAAATATAGAACTGACACATCAATTGACTCAGGCTCTTAAAGCAAAAGAATTATTTAAAAAAGATGTACATTACCTGCTTAAAGACGGAGAAGTTATTATAGTAGATGAGTTTACCGGCAGATTGATGTTCGGAAGACGTTACAGTGACGGACTCCATCAGGCTATAGAAGCAAAAGAAAATGTAAAAATAAGAAGTGAAGATCAAACACTGGCTACTATAACCTTTCAGAATTTCTTCCGACTTTATGAAAAACTCGGAGGTATGACGGGAACTGCCGCTACGGAAGAAGAGGAATTCAGAAAGATCTACGGTATGGACGTAGTAGTTATACCACCCAATATGCCTATGGTAAGAAAAGATCACCCCGATGTTATTTATAAAAGTGAACAGGCAAAACTCAAAGCTATCGTGGAAGAAATAAAAGAACTCCATAGTAACGGCGCACCGGCTCTGGTAGGAACGAGATCTGTGGAAATGTCGGAAATATTAAGTAAAATGCTTAAAAAAGAAAAGGTTACTCATAATGTGCTTAACGCTAAATATCATGAACAGGAAGCAGAAATCATATCCCAGGCAGGAAGAAAAGGAGCAGTAACTATTTCTACCAATATGGCAGGAAGAGGAACCGACATAATCCTGGGAGGAGATCCGGGAAAACTTGCGACAGGAGAATTTAATGCTTCGACTCACGAAGAAAAGAATTATGAAGAATTTTACAGGAAATGGAAAGAAATATGCGATAAAGAACATGAAGAAGTTGTAGAACTCGGAGGGCTCCATATAATAGGCACAGAACGTCATGAGTCGAGAAGAATTGACAATCAGCTCAGAGGAAGATCAGGCAGACAGGGCGATCCGGGAAGTTCAAGATTTTATATAGCACTGGAAGATGAACTCATGAGGCTTTTCGGCTCTGACAAAATTCAGGGATATATGGAAAAACTCGGTTACGATGATTCTATACCTATAGAACATTCCATTATAAGCAAACAGATAGAAGCGGCTCAGGCAAGAGTAGAATCCCATCATTTCAGCATAAGAAAAAATGTTCTTGAATATGATGAAGTAATGAATCAGCAGCGTGAGGTCATATATGGAGAAAGATTAAAGGTACTACTCGGAGAAGATCTGAGACCTCATATAATAAAAATGATAGAAGTCATTATTCAGAGCAGGGTAGATATTTATGCGAATCCTGATATGAACAGAGAAGAGTGGGATCTTCAGGGACTTATTGACACGATACAGGAATTCTTTCTCTTAACAGATGATATTCCCTTATCTGCTCTGGATGGAATGAAATCTACAGAGATAAAGGATTTTTTCCTGGATATGGCAGTCGGAGCATATAAGAGCAAGGAAACGGAATTCGGGGAAGAAGCCCTTAAAAGGCTCGAACAGATAATACTCCTCAAAATGATAGATACAAAATGGATAGATCACCTTGATGTAATGGATAATCTGAGAGACGGTATAGGCCTGAGAGGCTACGGAGGAAGAGATCCCAGAGTGGAATATGAAATCGAAGCCTTTGAAACATTCCAGGAAATGATGCAGAATATACAGGAAGATACTGTAAGATTTCTTATAAGGGCAAAACCTGTTTCCGATGCAGGTACGAAAAAACATGAGAAGGTCTTTGTCATATCGGGAACAAATAGAGATGAAGGGGCTGCAGTAAAGACCGTAAAAAGAGGCCAGAAAATAGGAAGAAATGATCCCTGTCCCTGTGGGAGTGGGAAAAAATATAAAAAATGCTGTATTGGTAAACAGGCGGCGGCGAAACAGTGAGTGTGAAGAGTAGGAGCGACACCCAGTGGTCGCCCGGTACCGGTAACACGGATCACATATTACGCATCACGCAAAAAATGGCATTATAATTGCAATTTAAACATACAGGAGAGTGATTGTCATGTTAGAACTGAATGAACAGGCGGTAGGAAGTCTTGAAACAAGAATTGGCGATATAGAGGTGTATCTTTGACCTGCCGGCAAAAAGGGAAGAAGTCGTTATTCTGGAACAGGCCATGTCGGCATCGGATTTCTGGGATGATCTGGAAAGGGCAAAGATTACAAGTCAAAAATTTAATAATATAAAAGATGAAATAAAACGGTGGAACACGCTGAAAGAAAGAATCAATGACGTAATAGAATATTTAAAGATTATAGATATAGAAGATGAGTCTTTTAAAAAGGAACTGGAAAAAGAACTGGCAGAAATAGACGGGGAACTGGAAAAGCTGGAATTATCCGCTCTTTTAGACGAAGAATATGATGAAAGCAGTGCCATTCTTTATGTACAGGCAGGTGCAGGTGGTACAGAGTCTCAGGACTGGGCAGAAATGCTCCTGAGGATGTATTTAAGATGGGCAGAAATAAATTCTTTTTCTACAAAGATTGTAGACCGCTCTCCGGGAGAAGTGGCAGGAGTAAAAAGTGTAACCTTTATAGTTTCAGGCAGACATGCCTATGGTTATTTAAAATCAGAAAAAGGTGTTCACAGACTGGTTCGTCTGTCACCTTTTGATTCTGCCAACAGACGTCATACTTCCTTTGCTTCGGTAGATGTAATACCGGAAATAGATGATACTATAGACGTTAATATTAAACCTGAAGATCTTGTCGTAGAAACTTTTCGTGCCAGCGGAGCAGGTGGCCAGCATGTGAACAAAACAGATTCGGCAGTAAGAATAAAACATATACCGACAGGTCTTATCGTCCAGTGCCAGAACGAACGGTCACAGCATTCAAACAGAGTGACTGCTTTAAAAATACTTCATTCCAAACTTTTTGAACTGGAAAAAAATAGACAGAGAGAAAAACTTGATAATATAAGAGGGGAACATATGGATATTGCATGGGGCAGCCAGATAAGATCCTATGTATTTCATCCCTATAATATGGTAAAAGATCACAGAAGCCTTTACCAGACAAGTAATTCTACTGCTGTTATGGATGGAGAAATTAACA
>CALARM010000513.1 GCA_937888925.1 uncultured Synergistia bacterium
TTGCAAGGACAAAATCCGTTGATGCTATACCATAGTCAGACGTTTCTTTTTCTTCTTTTAATACTTTGTTGCCTTTCGGATCCATTATTTCCAGGGTGACCTTCTTTTTACCGGCCGGTTCCAGAGTCGGTAAAAGTAATGACATGGCTTTTATATAAACAGTCTGTCCCGGCTGATAGAGAGGTTTGTCTGTGGAAAGATTTGTTTTCGGTTCTTTTTCTTTAATAGTTACAGGAACAATATCTTTTCTTTCTCCTTCAGGGGCTTTAACTTTTACCTCTATTGTGCCGTTGCCTTTTACATCGGAAGGAACAGTATAGTTAAAAGAAATACTTCCGAAATCATCACTCGATTGTTTGAAGAGTTCCACGGTTTTTTGATTTTCACTGGCCGTTAATGTGGCAGTAATTTCTGCGCCTTTCAGTGGTTTCATACCTCTTGCATCAAAGGCTATGATCCTTAAAGATGCGGGAGAACCGGAAAAAAGTTCATTCTGTCCTATGATTCTTGTTTCCAGATAGTTTCCGCCGGATATATTTGTTTTACAGGAATAAGAAAAAATAAGAATAAGAGATATAAGTAAAACCAGTAGTACTTTTGTTACTTTCATAATATGACCTCCTTAAATAATAAAATCAGGCACTTCTATGGGCCGGACATTTGTATAAAAGAAAAAACACCTCCCTCTGTATGCTAATTATAGTGAAAAATGAAAAGAATAGAACATTCTACACTACTCACTACTCACTCATTAATCTGAATTGTTATGAAATTAACTATAAAATTATCCGTTGAAGATTTCCCTTTTTATTTTTGCTTTTCCTGTCAGTCGCACTTTTTTTATTTTTATTCCTTTTTTATAGGAAATTTACATGTCTTTATAAATTTGCTCTGTATTATCAGGCATAATTTCCATTTCATTATAAATCTCCTGTGCGGTAACAGCAGCAGGTGACGGCATGAATACCAGAGTTATTCCGCTATCACTGCAGCCGTTCATAATAAAAGTAAAAATGATGAGAAGAATAATTATGAAATGTATAATATATTTTTTCATAGGTCCTCCTTAAAACCTCAACCTTACAGGTTTGAGGGTAATAATATGTTATAAAGCTGTAACAGGTAATCATAAAAATAGATAAAAAAAGAGTTAATGCGAAAAAACTTCAATTTTTTAGTTTAGAAACTAAAAAATATAACATTGTAAATTTCGCATTAACTCTTTAGAATTTTTTCTATTATTATTTTATTCCTGTATTGTTAAAAAATAATTGCTAAAATGTTACATTTTAGTAAACAATTTTTTTATGGCTTTAAATCAGGGTTTTATGAAGATTTATATAATAAGAGTTCATAATCGTTACTTTACTTTTTGAATTTTGTCGTGATAGTAATTAATAGATCTACCTTTCGTAAAAATCAAATTTTTTATAGGGCGGTAAGCGTTATGTTACAAACAGATACTATTTACAACTCTGTCAGTTCTACATCTCTTCGTCACCATAGTTCAGGAAAACAAAATATTGACATTAAGGATAAAAAAACTTCTGACTCCAGATGTGATCTTAAAAACGATAAGAAAGAAGTAAGAGACAGAGAACAGGTAAGAAAGGAGAAGGAAAATAAGAATTTCAAAAGAGAAATATCTGGAAAAGATTATGGTGAAAAAAGAGAACATCAGATCACAGGCAGGAAAGAAACCACTGATTCTATGCCTGCTCGAAAGACCGGTGATGAGAAATCTTCTAAAGGCGGAGAAAAAACAGAAAAAAAATTAATTACTATAGGTAATACATTTAAAGAATTAAGAAAAGCAATAGATAATCTTAAGACACAGGGTAGCTCCGCCATAGTTTCAAACAAATCCCTTTCAGAAAAAAACTCTATTCATCGTATTTCCCTTCAATCAGATCCATCTGTGAGTTATCCTGTTACAAGAGAACAGAAAATACTTGCCAGCCTTGTTACAGGAGATGTTAAACCTTCTGTCAGAGAAGATAAAAAGGATATAAAAAAGAATAATACTCCCGAAGTTAGAGAAGAGGACATTAAAGGTAATACCGTCAGGGGAAAATTTATAAGACAGGGAAGAAAAGAAAAAAAATATGAAGAAAAAATAAATTATTTCTTTAATCCCGTCATACCAGGGGAAAACAGTAAGAAAAAACTTGAGGAATATTTAAAGACAAAATATTCCTCTTCCAGGATAAAGAGTGGAGAAGAAGAAAAACACCGGCCTTCTATGTTAAAGCCCGATTCTTCTTCTGATTTGAAAAAAAATGACGAACTTTCAAAGAAGAGCTTATTGCAGTCACCTCTGTCCAGGTTCTTGAACCATCACGGACAGGCAAGTGAAAAACCCGGACATGAAAAAACAAAAGAAATTCCTCATCCCGTAGAATCTTTAAAGAC